>JAGQYZ010000441.1 GCA_020435865.1 Aequorivita sp.
CACAATATTTAATTGCTTCATTTTTAGGTTTGACGCCTGAATATTTAAGCGAAATAAAAAGCAAGCGGCTTTCTTAAACCAGCTTAAGTTTTTTCCGATAGATGGGTTTTACTTTTGTCTAAATAAATTAAAACACATCAAAAATGGAAACAAGAATTCAAATCGATCAAGTAGAGCCAAATGCATACAAGGCAATGTATCCTTTAGAAAAATATCTTCAACAAAGTGAGTTGAACAGTACGCATAAAGAATTAATAAAAATACGCGCTTCGCAAATTAATGGTTGTGCTTTCTGTATCGATATGCACACGAAAGACGCCATAAAATTGGGCGAAAACCAACAACGAATTTTTCTCTTAAATGCCTGGAACGAAACAGATCTTTTCACGGAAGAGGAAAGAGTACTATTGCAAATTACGGAGGAAGTGACCCTAATCCATGCAAAAGGATTAACTTCAAGTACCTATAAAAAAGCGCTTGAAATGTTTGATGAAAATTATTTTTCACAAATAATAATGGCAATAACAGCAATAAACGCTTGGAACCGAATGGCGATAAGCACACATAAACCTTTAGAAATTTAATTATGAAAAAACTGAATATTTTGTTTTTTGTGCTGTCTTTTTCGCTAATTGGCTGCAATTTTGGCACAGATAAATCCACAACCCCAGAAAGTAGACCGGCCGAGAGAGAAGCTGTTGCCGAAGCTATAACACAAATATTAAAACCAATAAACGACAGCCTGCCAATCATCGGCCTGTTGATGTACAATGGCGTTTTAACCACTGAGGTTACTGCCACCGCAGATGTATTTACAAAACCAACCCCAGACGGCAAACAACTTTTCAACGTAATTACAATTGCAGAAACTTCCGATCCTATCGTAAGTGAGGAAGGCTTAAAAATAGTTCCGGATTATACTTTTGAAAATTGTCCAAAACTGGATGTACTTTTTGTTCCAAGCGCTTATGACATGTACACGCAAGTTCATAATCCAAAAATTGTAAATTTCATAAAAGAGCAAAATAAAAATACAAAATATACAGTGAGCAACTGTGCTGGTGCTCATTTAATTGGTGAGTCTGGCATTGCGGATGGCAAAAAAATAGTCACTTGGATTGGTGGGGGCGAAGAGCTTCAAAAAGCGTATCCAAGCCTAAAAGTGCAAAATGACAGTGTAGTAAGGTATATGGAAGATGGCAAGTTTCTGTCGTCCAATGGAAATCTAATCAGTTATGTTTCTGCATTGAAATTATTGAAAAAAATGGTAGACCAAGAGCAGGTTGATTTTGTGGAATCCTACATTTATCTGAAAGAACTTCAAAAGTGGAAACAGTAAATATATATTTAAATTATTTATTATCAATTTTTTAGATGTTTGAAAAACTTGACTATTATAAAAAATAACTATTAATTAGGATAAGATAATTTTTATTATCTTTGCGAACTATCCCCCATTCCAACTTTTTAAAAAAAAGAGTTGGGTGGGGTTTTTTCATTAGGTACTATACCATTAAAAAATACGAATCAAATATTCCTTTAATCTTTTCAATATGAAAGATTTTAAAATTGAAATAAAATTTATTGACCATGAAAACTAAACCCAAATTTATATTTATAATTGGATTGATTGCATTATTCGGTTTCTCAAACTTAACCGCCCAAACTACGAGTGTATATGTTACGGCCCATCCTGATGATTGGCAACTATTTATGAATCCGAATGCCTATAATAGTATAAAAGGGGCAAATGAAAAAGTAGTTTTTATACATACCACTGCCGGAGACGCCGGAGACGGAGTTACTAATAACCATTATTTGGCACGAGAAGAAGGCAGTTTACGTGCAATCAGGTTTATGTCTAATACTTTTACCAATCAAGGTGCGCCAGGCACAAATATGAATCAGACTACGGTAAATGTAAATGGACATCAAATTTTAAAATTCAGCTATAGAAATGCTGTAATGTATTTTCTAAGATTGCCTGACGGAAATTATACAGGAACTGGATATCCAACGACAAATAATCAGAGCTTAGAAAAATTATACAATGGTTCCATAACAAATATTTCGGCTGTTGATGGCTCTACGACTTATTCTTCATTGGCAGATTTAGAAAATACTTTAAAATCCATTGTTCAATCTGAATCCACAGGAACCTTAAAGTTTAATTCAGCAGATACTAATAATTCAATAAATCCTGATGATCATTCAGACCATCTTCATTCTTCTTTAATAATGCAGGATGTTGCCAATCTCATCGGAGGCGTAACCTTAAATTTGTACAGCGATTATGATATCGCCATTCGTCCCGTAAATATTTTCAATAATGACTTATTGATAAATGCAGGGACTTGGGGAGCTACCGCTTCGGGTATTTCTGATAATTCATTTTTCAGCACTTGGGATAATGACCACAATGTATGGTTATATAGACAATATTATAGAACTGTTCCTCCAAATAACAATCCAGTCGTTTCGGTTTTAGCCACTGATCCGTCAGCCTCTGAGAATCCTTTGGATAC
>JAGQYZ010000442.1 GCA_020435865.1 Aequorivita sp.
CCTGCCTCAATGGCGGTCTTAATGGCATCATTAACTTCAGGATAGCGATTACCACCTGCGGATGCTTCTTGTTGATAGGCATCAGAATGTATTTTTTTAACATTAATAAATGGTTTTTTTGCCGAAATAGTATCGCCAAGTGCATCTAATTTTTTTTCTAAAATATCTTCGGTAGGCTTATCAACATCATCTGAAATTAGCACAAAATTATTCCGCCAATTGCCATAAGAAGATTCTGTATTGTACTTAATAATTTTGTCAACCATTGCGTTTGCCATGGAAACATTATCTGCAATGATTCTTCCCATGGCAATATCTAATCGGTCAATATCACTGAGTGGAAACGGATCACTTTCATTCTCATAATTAGTGCCTCCAATAGTGCCTTCATTATTGCCCATATTTCCAAAGAAATCATCAGACATAAAAGAATTACTGATACTATTACCTAAAAGGGTTTGGAAAGTTGGAACATCGTTATTGTTGTTGGGCAATCTATTTTTGTAGTCTATGGACGTATCACCTATTATTCCAACATATTTTATGCGTTTTGATTCCGTAGAAGCATTGTAATAAACATACCTAATAAAATTACGAATGGCACTGATATCCTGTCTTCCAGAACTGAATTCTTCATAAATTTTATCTGTTGTCACTACTTTCACGTTAAGACCCTGAAGCTCTTTGTTGTGTTGGGCCAACCGCAATGCAGGTTGAATAAGGAACGGAGGTGCAATAATAATATAATCAACATCCTTAAAATTGCCAGATTCGTCTTTAAATATTGTTCCTTTTAAATTTTGATTTTGAACTACTGATTGGGCAATTTTAATGGGGACATAATAATTATTTGGGTTCACAGCCACATATTTTCTCACTTCGCCAAGCGTTTGCTTAAAGCCAAAAGAAGAAGCATTGCCATCATTTTGCTTTGAAGTAATAAACTGAAAATCGGTCACATCCCAAACCTGTGAAAACTCGGTGGCATTGCTTATTTGGTATTCCGCCACCCCAGATGTGTTAGCCGCATCGTTATACTGAAAAGACAATTGGCCTCCCACACCTTTCAATTGGCGTACCGCCCAAATACCAATATAGTCCAGATATCCAATACTGGATGGGTTACCAGCGTTGTTATAGGCCAAATCTACCGTAACCGTAGCGCTGTTTGCAGGAACTTCAACATCCAGAAAGTCCATACTCAATAGTCCACCTTCTCCCAATCGTGAAAAAGTAAGGGGGTCTAAGCTGGTACTGTTTATGGAAACTGCCAAAGAAGTATCACTTTCGGAAGCAGCGGCAGCCTTAACGATTAATCGCATAGGCTTACCCGTTACAATATTGGCAAATTCAAAGGTATAGCTTTGTTCACTTTCAATATCAAAACGGTCTCCAAACCACTTTCTACCCAACTTGGTAGGGCTGAATTCGTCCTTTTCGTGAAATTGATATTCATCAAATTCATTGATGGTCAAACTAACAGCACCTGTAGGTTCCACCATTGAAGTTACACGTTTTCCAGGAGCCCCACCTGCAGTAACATAATAATAGGAGTCATCACTGTAAGGATTTATGTTAGAGTCATTATCTTTATTATAGCCATAAGTACTGGTTCCATAAAACAATATATAATCGCCCCCATCAAAGCTTCCGTCTTCTTCCCCTATCACTTGTATCGCATTTTCTGGGATATCAAAAAAACGCGTATTCCTATTAAGTAGTGGCAAAGATTGCCCGCCATTGCCATAAACTTTAATGCTTCTGGGGTCAATGCCGTCTGTGTTCATTCCTAAACTATTCAGGAAATTTTTGTCCAGCTTGTAAATCCCGTTTTGTTCAACCTTAAATTTGAACCATTGTCCTGTAGCCAAAACCGAATTGGTTATTGTAGGGGGATTGTTACGATTTTGTGGTCCATACTTATAATTAACATCAAAAGAAAGTACCTTTTGGTAGCTGCCATTGTTTTTTATGATTGGCGAAATAGTAAAAATAGTATATAGAACATTTCTTGCCATGGTACTTGCAATATGATATTCAAGTTTATTCGGTAATGTTTCGGGAGTTATTCTTTTTAGTTCTTCGGAAGAAATTGGACCAAAACGAACATTAGTAACAGTAACAGAATTTCGGTCAGCAAATGCGGCGTCCTTCCACTGTGTAGTGTATTGGACATTGCTTTTGTCCATTTGGAGCTTCAATCGTTCCAAAGCCAAATCATTGGATGAAGCTGTAGATGTTTTACCTACAAAGGCCTTGGTCACAGTACTGGTATCTCCCCAATAAATATTTATATTTTTTGATTGCGCCTTTCCCAAAAAAGGCATTGCAAACAAAACAAAAAGAAGTATCGCTTTTCTCATTAGTACAAATAACGCTTCAAATATACACTTAGTATAGCGCAACATTTTAAACTTTTTCAGCAAAATGATATTAGGATAATAATTTTAAAACTAATACGTTTGCATACGGGAAAGGTCATAGAACCTTTTAAAACCCGACAACGCAATAATAACAAAATATTATTGTGTTTTTGTCGTTAATTACTATATTGCGAACCCAATTTTATCATATTTGAATTTATGATGTTAAGAAAAAACCTAGCATTAAAGCTATTTGCTACTGTAATAGCAGCCACACTTCTTGTAGGCTGCAACAAAACGAGAGACTATAAAAACAGCTCCCGAGCCACTGGCTGGAAGATGAACGCCAAAGAAGGTGGTTTCCAGTATGACCCAAAAACCAAAGAACAAGAAACAGGGCCAGGTCTCGTTTTTGTTGAAGGCGGAACATTCACAATGGGACGGGTTCAGGACGATCCAATGCACGATTGGAACAATTCGCCAAATCAGCAACACGTATCTTCATTTTATATGGATGAAACAGAAGTTACCAATATAATGTATTTAGAATACTTAGATTGGTTAAAACGTGTATATCCACCAGAAGACCCAAATTTTAAATTAATCTATCAAGGTGCATTACCTGATACATTAGTTTGGAGAAATCGTTTAGGTTATGCAGAAATGATGACCGAAAATTACTTACGTCACCCAGGATATGCAGAATACCCTGTAGTTGGTGTAAGCTGGATACAAGCTGTTGAATTTGCAAAATGGAGAACCGATCGTGTTAACGAATTATATTTAGAAAACGCTGGTTACCTAAAAAGAGATTCACATCTATCTGATACAGCAGATGCCAACTTTAATACAGACACTTATATCAATGCGCCAACAGATACGTTTGGAGGTGATAGTGATATTTTAGAAGGTGGCAAAAGAAAACCAAAAACCGATGCTGAAGGCAACCCAATTAATGTCTATGCAAAAAGAGAATCTGGTATTATTACTCCAGAATATCGTTTACCAACTGAGGCAGAATGGGAATATGCTGCACTTGGACTTAATGAATTAAGAAACTACAATGCCATTAGAGGTCGTAAAAAATATCCTTGGAGTGGTGCTTATACACGCTCAGGTAAAAGAAAAACCAAAGGCGATCAATTAGCCAACTTTAAACAAGGAAAAGGCGATTATGGCGGAATTGCAGGTTGGTCAGATGATGGTGCAGATATTACAGCCAAAGTAAAATCTTATGAACCAAATGACTTTGGTATTTATGATATGGCTGGTAATGTTGCCGAATGGGTAGCTGACGTTTACAGACCAATAGTTGATGATGAGTTTAATGATTTCAACTACTATCGTGGAAATGTTTATTCTAAAAATGAAATAAATGATGACGGAACCGTTAAAGTGGTAACGCCAGAAGATATTGTGTATGATACACTAAGCAATGGTAAAATAATGGCAAGAAATTTACCTGGTGAAATTTTACAAGTTCCTGTTGATGAAAATGAAACCTATCTTAGAACCAACTTTAGTGAAAGTGACAACAGAAACTTTAGAGATGGCGACAAAAGATCATCACGCTATTACAGTGATAGTTTTGATGAAAATGTGACTAATGAAGATGCTGAGACCAGAAAAATGTACAACTCTCCAGATCAAAATGTAACTGCAGATTCAACTGGTACATTAATTAGAAAGTATGACAAATCTAACGACAGAACCTCATTAATTAATGATAATGTACGTGTGTACAAAGGAGGCTCTTGGAGAGACAGAGCTTATTGGATAGATCCTGCACAACGCAGATATTATCCTCAAGATATGGCTACAGACTACATTGGCTTTAGATGTGCTATGTCCAGAGTTGGCTCAAAATCAAAAGGGAAAAACAAAACCAGAAATTAATTTAAAAATTAATTCAAAATAATGAAAGTCCTAACCATAAGTGTTAGGACTTTTTTATTACATTTATTTTATGAGTATAGAACAATTATATAAGTGTTTTCTTGAATGCAGCTCCGCATCAACAGACACTCGGAAAATAGCAAAAAACTCAATGTTTTTTGCACTCAAAGGCGATCATTTTAATGGCAATTCTTTCGCAGAACAAGCCTTAACTCTTGGAGCTGCTTATTGTGTTGTTGATGAAAAAGCCTTTGTTGTAAATGAACGTTGTCTTTTGGTAGCAAATGTTTTAGAAACCTTACAACAACTGGCAAAACATCACAGAAAACAACTAAATCTGCCAATTATAGCACTTACAGGAAGCAATGGTAAAACCACCACTAAAGAGTTGATTAACGCAGTGCTTACTACACAATTTACCACTACAGCTACTTTAGGCAACCTCAACAACCATATTGGAGTTCCTTTAACTTTGTTGCGTATGACCAAAGATACCGAAATTGGTATTGTTGAAATGGG
>JAGQYZ010000443.1 GCA_020435865.1 Aequorivita sp.
TTTTAAAACCGGACACCGCAATATTATTAAAGAAACAACCGTTTTTTATTCCAGATTTTTCAAATGATGTGCACCATGAGGTTGAATTATTAGTTCGTATCAATAAAATTGGAAAGCACATTGACCAAAAATTTGCTCATAAATATTATGATGAGATTGGTTTGGGGATAGACTTCACTGCCAGGGATTTACAAATGGAATTAAAGCAAAAAGGACTGCCTTGGGAAAAGGCAAAAGCATTTGACGGTGCTGCTGTTGTAGGAAATTTCTTAAAAAAAGATAAATTTAAAGATTTAAACAACATAGAATTCAGCTTAAAAAGAAACGAAAATATAGCTCAAAAAGGCAATTCTATGCTGATGATGTGGAAAATTGATGCTTTAATCGAATATATTTCAAAATATTTTACGTTGAAAATTGGGGACATTATATTTACAGGTACTCCTGCGGGTGTTGGGAGGGTTGAAACTAATGATGTTTTGACGGGGTATATAGGTGAAACAGAAATGTTTTGCATAAAAATAAAGTAAAATGACAAAGTATTATGCAAAAGAAAACCTAAATGAAATCGCTGATGGGGATCAAGATTTCTTAGGAATATTGGCACAGACCTTTTTGGATGAAATCCCGCCGGATTTAAATTCCATGGAAGAGGCTATCCAAAACGAAAACAGGGAGTTGGCATATCAATTTGCCCACAAAATGAAACCAAACATTGAAATGTTTGGCATTGATGCTCTCAAGGATATTACCAGTATAGAGGCTTGGTCCAGAACATCTAAAAATAAAGCTTCGGTTCTTCCACATCTGGAAAACGTGCTTACTACATTACATAACGTTTTTGATGAGTTGAGGCAAGATTTCCAATTATAAAATGCTTGCAGAAATTATTACCATAGGCGATGAGATTCTCATAGGCCAGATTATTGATACAAATTCAGCTTATATTTCAAAAGAGTTGAACAAGATAGGAGTCAAAGTTTATCAAATAACTTCGATTCAAGACGATAGGAGCCACATTTTACAAGCTTTTGAAGAAGCAAAAAAACATGCTGATCTTGTAATAGTTACTGGCGGGCTTGGTCCCACAAAAGATGATATTACCAAACAGACTTTCTGTGATTTTTTTGATGATACTTTGGTTGAAGATCAAAATGTAGTCGAAAACGTTAAACAACTTTTCAAAAAATACCAACTCAACAAACCTTTGCCAGCCAATTTTCAACAGGCGATGGTTCCTTCCAAAGCAATCATTTTAACAAATCTTCACGGTACCGCTCCAGGAATGTGGATGGAAAGGGATGAAAAAGTATTTGTCTCCTTGCCTGGTGTGCCTTATGAAATGAAATCTCTTTTGCAAGAAGAAGTTTTGCCAAGAATTGTAAAAAGATTTAACCGCCCCCATATTTATCATAAAACACTTTTAACGTATGGGTTAGGTGAAAGCACTATTGCAGAACGCATTGCCGATTGGGAAAACGCTTTGCCGAAAAACATTAAACTTGCCTATTTACCCTCCTTGGGAAGAGTTCGTCTGCGGCTGTCCTCTATGGGAGCGGATGAAAACGCTTTGAAAAAAAGTATAGATACCCGAATGGAGGTTTTAAATGAAATGCTTTCGGATATCGCAGTTGGGTATGAAGACGAAACAAGTATTGTGGGAAGAATTGCTCACATTCTCAACCAAAAAAAGCAAACTTTAAGTCTAGCGGAAAGCTGCACAGGTGGTGCGATTGTGGAAAAAATTACTGCCGAAGCGGGCGCTTCTTCTTTTTTCTTGGGAAGTATTGTTCCGTATAAAACAGAACTCAAAACTCAAATTCTTGGTGTTCCTTCTTCTTTGATAGAAGAATTTTCAGTGGTAAGTATTCAAGTTGCCGAAAGTATGGCACTTAATTGTTGCAAGCTTTTCAATACTGATTACGCCATTTCGACCACAGGAATCGCAGGTCCTACAAAGGGAGATGGAAAAGATGAGGTTGGTACGGTATGTATTGCTATTGCTTCGCCGAAGGGTGTTATTTCAGAAAAATTCAACTTTGGAAATGACCGTTTTCGTGTGATTGAAAAAACGATAAACAAAGCCTTTGAAATGTTTCTGAAAGAAATTTCAAAAAACTGATTTTCTTTTGTTGTACATCACAAAAGAATTACTTAAATTTGCACCCTGTTTTAAAATAACTAATAAAGTTAAGAAATGTCAAGAGTTTGTGAACTTACCGGAAAGAAAGCGATGGTTGGAAATAACGTGTCGCACGCGATGAACAAAACCAAACGTAAGTTTGATGTAAATTTGCTTAAAAAGCGTTTCTACATTCCTGAAGAAGACAAGTGGGTAACCCTTCGTGTTTCTGCTTCGGCAATTAAAAACATCAATAAAAAAGGTATTTCTGCAGTTATAAAAGAAGCTCGCGAAAAAGGCTTTTTAACTAAATAATTGCAATAATCAATAAAGTCTTTTACAATGGCTAAAAAAGGAAATAGAGTACAAGTAATTTTGGAGTGCACAGAGCACAAGGAGTCCGGTCAAGCTGGAACTTCACGTTACATCACTACTAAAAACAAAAAGAACACACCGGACAGAATGGAGTTGAAAAAATTCAACCCAATCCTTAAGAAAATGACGGTTCATAAAGAGATTAAATAATATAAGTCATGGCAAAGAAAACAGTAGGTAGGACACAAACAGGTTCAAAGCGTTTAACC
>JAGQYZ010000444.1 GCA_020435865.1 Aequorivita sp.
GGGATCTTCCTTTATCACATTTACCGAAGAAGTTGGCAAATTACTACTAATGTCTTTCCAAGTTGCGCCATAATTCTCGCTTACATATACGTAGGGTTTAAAATCATCCCAACGATAGCCGTTTAGTGTAACATACACGCGTTCTTTTTTATGTGAAGAAGCAATCACGCGACTCACCCATAAATCTTTCGGGAAGTTGTCCGAAATCTTTGTCCAGTTTCCGCCGCCATCTTTTGAAACATAGACCAAACCATCATCGCTTCCTGTGTAAAGCAAACCAAACTGAAAAGGCGATTCACTAATACTTGTTAGCGTTCCATAAGCCACATTGCCCGGTTTTCCACCTTGGGTTAAATCATCTGAAATGGCCGCCCAGTCATCACCTTGATTCATACTTCGCATTAGCTTGTTTCCGCCCAAATAGAGGATGTCTTGATTGTGCGGACTTAACAAAATTGGGGTTTGCCAGTTGAAACGGTACGGACTGTCGCCCAATTCGTGTTTCGGTTGAATATAAACAGGCTCAGCACCATTTCTGTTCAATCTGTAATAATTCCCGAATTGAAACCCCGTATAAACAATTTTACTGTCTCGGCTGTCAATTTGAACTTGCATACCGTCGCCGCCAAAGATGAATTCATACGGATATTTCCCTTCTTGCTGCCATCCAGGACTTGCTTCATAATCGTGTGGTCCTACCCAAACGCCATTGTCCTGCAAGCCACCATAAACGTTGTAATTCTTTTCGTTATCTATATTTACAGCGTAAAACTGTCCAACCGCAGGCGCATTATTCTTTATCCACGTTTTGCCATCGTCATAGCTTATGTTTACGCCGCCGTCATTGCCGTCAATTAAGTGGCCGGGCATTTTAGGATCTATCCACAGGGCGTGGTGATCGCCATGGACGTTATCGGCATCTATGGTTTCAAAAGTTTTTCCGCCATCGGCAGATTTTAAAATGGGCACGCCGTAAACATATATTTTGCTAGCATCATTAGGGTCCACGTGAATTTTTCCGAAGTAATACCCGTAAGAATAATACAAATCATCTAAGAAGCCTTGGTGGGTTTTCTGCCATGTTTTTCCGCCATCAGTACTTTTGTAAACCTCAGCACATATAACGGGCGTATCAAAAAGGGCACTGTTGGCGTCTTCCAGATATTTTGCTAAATCTTCAGGTTTTACGGTACCTACACGAACCATTTGTTTTACGTTTTCAGAGTGGTATTTTTCTTGAAACCCATTCGTTTTTAAAAATTGGTTCAACTTTTTATCGTCTAATGCAAGAAAAGCAGCCACGTCCATTTTTTTAAAATCGTCTTTATTGAGCATGTCGGTCTTTTCTTTTTTGGCATCTTCTTTTCTGTGGTTTTGGTTGTCCACAATCAAATAGACCGTGTTGTCGTCAACAACGGCGGTGCCCATACGGCCCATTCCCTTGCCTATTGGCAAGCCACTATTTTCTGTGGAAACTTTGGTCCAAGTGCTTCCGGCATCGGTGCTTTTGTAAACGCCGCTGCCCTCGCCGCTGCCCTCAAAATTCCAAGCTTTCCGGTCTTTATCCCAAGCGGTGGCGTACATGGTGTTGAAATTTTTTGGGTTTGTGGAAATTTCAATAATCCCCGTTTGATTGTTAATGAAAAGCGTTTTGTTCCACGTTTTACCGCCGTCTGTGGTTTTAAAAACGCCGCGTTCGTCATTAGGCGAATACAAATGTCCAACTACGCCCACAATCACTTCCTTTGGGTTGGAGGGGTTTATTAGAATACTGCTAATGTGGTGGCTGTCCGTTAGCCCCATGTGCTGCCATGTTTTGCCTTTGTCTTCGCTTTTCAAAAGGCCAATTCCGGCATAGGAAGAACGAGAAGCGTTCACCTCACCCGTGCCAACCCAGATGGTGCCATTTTGCCAATCTACCGCCACGCAACCCACGTTCTGCGTAGGGCTATTGTCCAAAACGGGCGTAAAGGAAGTGCCATTATTATTTGTATACCACAGGCCGCCGCTGGCATAGCCCACATAAAATTCTGTGGAATTGTTTGGGTTTACGGCAAAACCAACCACACGCCCGCTCATAATGTTGGGGCCAATATTTTTAAAAGGAAGGTTTTTAACAGGAGAAGCCTGGACCAGTTGTGTTTTTTGCTGTATGCTACTTGCTACAGAGGTTGCGGGAGTGGCAGGCTGTTGCGAAAAAACTACCGCAGTAGCCAGACAGAGCGCCGAAAGGAAAAGTTTGTTCATGGAGATTGGTTTTTAAAAAAAGATGAAGGTACTTAAACGGGGTGAGTTTTGCAATTGTTTAATTTAGCGATAAGGAGTTAGCGAAGCGGAATTAGCTACGAAGTTTGAACGACGAAGTAGGAAAGACGAGATAGGG
>JAGQYZ010000445.1 GCA_020435865.1 Aequorivita sp.
AACACTCCTACATTGGCCATATTGGTCATGCCATTGAGCCAGCTGTTAGGCCTTTGGGTTATGATTGGAAAATCGGGATAGCCATAGTAAGTTCTTTTGCTGCACGCGAAGTATTTGTTGGAACACTTGCAACTATTTATAGCGTAGGCAGTGAAGACGAGCAAACCATAAAAAGCAGAATGGCAGCAGAGATAAATCCTATTTTGGGCGGTCCGCTATTCAATTTTGCGAGTGGTGTTTCGCTATTGCTGTTTTATGCTTTCGCGATGCAGTGCATGAGTACATTGGCAATCGTTAAAAGAGAAACGAACAGTTGGAAATGGCCTATGTGGCAGTTGGTTTTGATGAGTGCAATTGCTTATGTTGTTGCTTTGGCTGCTTATCAAATATTGAAATAAATGAAGTAACTTTGCACTATGCAAACAATATTAGTTTTGATAACATTTTCGCTTGCTGCAGGCTTTTTACTCAAAAAGTTTGTGTGGAATCCTATTTTTGAATCGCACCAAAACTCAAGCGGTACGTTAGATGGTGGTAGAACCAAATGTGGCAAAAAAGATTGTGGGTGCCACTAATCAGTTGTTTTTTTCTTCACAGACTAATAATGTATAGTTTTTATCCTTCCCTGTATTTTCAGAAGTTGGATAAGGGTTTAGTTTTAGTCCATTGATTGCAAATTCTTTGGAATTAAAGAGATTGGTGTTTTTTTCTTCACCAGGTCTAGTTTCACCAAAGGTCAATGTTTTTTCTTCAGTTTTTCCGTTTGAGGTTACTTCAACTTTTACTATTGCGCGGCCAGCCCAGATACAAGTTACGCCTTCAGGACATCGTGAATCTTCCAAAACTTCCAAAAATTTTATGGAAATGCCTTTCAAAATTATTGTTTCGCCTTTTGGCACTTTCACAGCTATTTTAGGGGTTTCGGCAGAATCGTCTTGACCGAAAGCGAAGGATGAAAAAAGAATGATGATTGCTAAAAGTGAGTTTTTCATTGTAGTAAGAATTTTCAATTTTAAAGATACATTAAAAAATAGTGCCAAAAAATTAGAAAAAGTAAAAGCTAATTTCTAGAATGCAATTTGCAGTGAATTTATTAAACAATAAAAACTGGAATATTAACTTTATGTCTAACACTGTCAACTGTAGTTCCAAACAATAAATCTTTGAACCCAGTGTGCCCGTGGCCGCCCAAAACCAATAAATCAAAATCTGCCGCGTTGACAATTTTTGGAATACTTTTCTTTGCCGAACCAAAACCGAGTTCAACAGAAACCTTGAATCCTTTTTCTTGTAGCTTTTCTTTATAAGTATTTAAAAATGCCTCATCACTTTCGGTTTCATAATCGTCTATTTCGTCACCGTATATCATTGCTCCGGGTGTTTCCACAACATGAATAAGTGTATATTCGGCGGTTTTTCCACCCAGTTGTAATGCTGCGGAAATACTTTTTTCGTCTGAGGTTGAAAAATCTACAGGAATTGCAATTTTTTTATAGGAAAGCGGCTGTGCTAATTCGTCCACTTTGGCATCGAGTATATGAGGGACCATTTTTCTTTTATCCGATTTAATGTTTTTTATGGTGGTTTTGAATGTAATATAAATCAATAAAACGGCTGCGCCAATAGCAGCTGGAATTACCAAGGTCCAAATGTAAATTGGGTTTTCAGTAGTTGCCAGCCAGCCAGCGATTTCATCATAAACCAATTTCGCATTCAACCCAACAATGATGATAGTTATAAGCCAAGAAGCTATGCGCAGTGGCCATTTAATGTGAAAGCCATTCATTAACTTTTTGCTACTCACGAAATGAATTAGTGGAATTATTGCAAAACCAAGTTGAAGACTTAATACCACTTGGCTTAAAACAAGCAACTTTCCTGTACCATTTTCACCGAAATAAATAACTGTGAAAAGTGCAGGAATAATGGCAAGCATGCGTGTTATTAATCTTCTAACCCATGGTTGAATACGTAAATTTAAATGGCCTTCCATAACGATTTGTCCTGCAAGTGTTCCCGTTAACGTACTGCTTTGTCCAGCAGCAATCAAAGCAATTGCAAAAAAGGTAGGTGCTAATTTTGATCCCAAAAGTGGCTCCAAAAGTGCGTGTGCATCTTGTATTTCAGCAACTTCAAACATTCCATTTTTGTGAAAAACAGCTGCCGCAAGTATTAAAATAGCAGCATTCACAAAAAATGCAAGATTGAGCGCTACGGCAGAATCTATAAAATTGAATTTTAAAGCTTGCTTAATTCCCTTTTTGGTGCGCTCTATTTTTCGGGATTGAACCAGCGAGGAATGAAGGTAAAGATTATGAGGCATAACAGTCGCCCCAATGATACCGATGGCAATATAGAGCGCGGTACTGTTGGGAAGCGAAGGAATAAAACCTGCCATAAGATCGCCCATATCGGGCTTCGCAAAAAACATTTCGACCACAAAGGAACCGCCAATAATAAAAATGAGGCCTATAATAAAAACTTCCATCTTTCGCATTCCTTTGTTTAAAAGGAAAAGTAAAAGAAAGGTATCTAAAGCTGTTATAGACACCCCCCAAATCATAGGTAGTCCAAAAAGTAAATTAAGACCGATGGCCATTCCAATTACCTCAGCTAGATCGCAGGCAACAATTGCAATTTCGGCAAGAATGTATAGTACAAAATTTACAAAAGGATTATATGCTTCCCGGGAAGCTTGGGCTAAATCCCTACCTCGTACAACGCCCAAACGGGCACATAAACTTTGGAGTAATAATGCCATAATATTGCTCATTAACAATACCCAGATTAGTTTATACCCAAACTGGCTTCCTCCAGCAATATCGGTTGCCCAGTTTCCAGGATCCATATAACCAACACTTACCAAATAGGCAGGCCCCAAAAAAGCGAGTAAGCGTTTCCAAGGTGATTTTTTGCCAGAGGTTTCAATAGTTCCGTGAACTTCTTCAAGTGATTTGTGCCTTCTTCTATCCATAGCTATTCTTGGGTTTGAACGTATAGGTTTTCAGCAATTATATGCGAAATAAAAAACTGTTCGTTTCCTACTTGAATAATCATTGAACCATCAAAAAACTCTTTTCCCAAAACCTTTATTTTAGTGCCAATGCTTATTTTCTTTTTATCTAAATACTGGAGAAATTCAGCACTGGATTCTTTTACACCCACACAAACACCTCGTTGGTTTTTTTCAATTTCTGAAAGTAATTTTTTTTCAGTTCGTTTTAAGAC
>JAGQYZ010000446.1 GCA_020435865.1 Aequorivita sp.
TTCATCTAACTTGCCGTCAAACATTAAATCATACCCCAAATTATTTAAAATTAAATCTTTTGGGTCATTTTCAAACCAGTTATCCGTAAGTGCTTCAAAATTTTGGCTAACATATCCAATGCCGTTTTCAGAATATGCTTTGTAAACATTTAGTTTTGTAGGCAGCATTGCTTTTTTTGGGGTTTTGCCATTTATTATATGTAGTATTCCAATAGCTATATTCTCGGCAACCGGCTCATCCATATTTGCAAAAACTACAATACTAATATCATCAGCAAGCAATTCTAAATGAACTGTATTTGCTCCATTGAATCCGCCTGCTAGTGGAATTCCTGCTCCATGCTCTTGATAAATAGGTGCAATATGTTTAAAGAAATCATCCTTTTCTTTAATCTCTTTACTAAGTAGTTTATTTCCATATAAATATTCTCTGTAAAACTTTAAAATGTCATAGGCATTTGCAAAAAAACCACCATCAGGTTTTGGCTCAGAAATAAAGTCTTCATTATCTTCATATCCATTAAATGTTTTCATATAACCAATCGCTCGGTTTGGAATAGATTTAATATTTTCTGTAACCAGGCTATTTAGATTCAACGGTTTTTTAATTCGTTCCTCAACATTTTGCACATAGCTTTTACCTGTTATTTTTTCTATTATTGCACCTAAAATAACATACCCAGCGTTAGAATATAAATTTTCAGTGCCCGGTTTAAATTGCAAATCCATTTCTTTAATTAGCGGAAGTATGCCCTGAATGTTTTTCATATCATAAGGTAAATTAAAGAATTTTGGACTGCTGTAATCTCCAAAACCCGAAGTATGATTGAGTAACTGTGCTACAGTAATTTGATCTGCGTCCTTCTGATTAAAGCCACCCAAATACTTAATTAGTTTATCTGAAAACTTCAGCTTTCCTTCTTCTATTAATTGAAGTATTACAATATGCGTAAATGACTTGTTCATACTTCCAATCACGAACTTTGTTTCCAAGGTATTTGGAGTATGTGTTGTTCTATTTGACAAGCCAAACGCTTTTTCATAGAAAGGCTTCCCTTTTTCGGCAATTAAAACCACTCCCGAAAATATGTCCATATCAATGTACTCGTTTATTAAATTGTCCGTTTTTTGACTAACATCAACTTTGTTTAAAGAGTTTGATGAATTGTTTTGTCCATTTTGTCCAATGCAAGCAGTTAATTGAAAAACTGCCATTAGAATGAAGATGTGTCTTGCCATTTTTGTGTCTTTTTTGTTTAACTATTGCATAAGATTACACACAAAAAAATCACGAATATTCTTGAAGTGATGAAAGCATTTAGTTTAGTGATGTATCCCAAAGAAAAAGCCATGTTTTGTAAAAATGTTTTGTTGTAACACAACACTTACTCTTCATAACTTCTTTCTATGATATAGCTAATCAAATTAATCCTTTACCTTATAAAAAAGTAATTGTTAAAGGAACGGCAATACATCTTTTTCATTGAATAGTACCAAAGGAATATTTATTTCAGATATTATTTTTCACTGAAATAATAATCAAGTATCTCTTCACGCATCCTGTCAAGTTCATTAAAATTTCCAAAAATATTTGTAAACGCTATTACTGCCTCTTTTTGTTCAGGATTAAATGCAAGTAATAGATTTATACCACCAGGACCGTCCCCTTCCGATGCTATAAAAGATCCAAATTTGGAATTGCACTTTTTTGTTATGCTTTGCATACAATCTTCATCCGTTGCCATTTTTAGGTTCGTATTCAAAAGCAAATTTTTTGAATCTGAAGACAAAAAATCTGTCATATATATTGCTTTTGCAAACTCGAGCAGATCATTGGCATTACTAACAATTCCTGCTGCTGCATCTATACGCTCAACAGCTTTGGTCGCATCAACCATGCTATCATTAACCGCTTTAAAAACTGGATTTATAGTTACAATACTTTCTAATATTTCTGAACGCTTAAGATATCCTTTAACATCAGGATTTAGATCTCCGTAAAACCCTGTATTGCTTAAATGCAAGGGTTTAAAAATAGTTTCTTTAATAAAATCAGAAAATGGCATTTCGCTTACTTTTTCAATGATAAGCCCTAATAATACATAATTGGTATCACCATAATAATGTCCTGTTCCCAATTTGCCAAAAGGTTCAACCCTTGTACTATCTGCTAGAGCTAGCAATGCCAGCGGATCCCATTTTTTAAATTGATCAGCTTTGGCTCCAAGCAAGGTTTCTATATATTCTGGATCGTTATTAAATCCATAAATACCACTTGAATGGTCCAACAAATTCATAATGCTAACCGACTGGATTTGTGGTATGGCTTTTAGTTCAGGAAAATCAAGATATTTGGTCACTTTATCATTCAGGTTTAACTTACCTTCATCTCTCATTTTTAAAATTGCAGTTGCTGTAAACAGTTTGGTTACACTCGCTATGTGAAATTTATCTTGCACATTAATTGCCCTCATGGTTTTAATATCAGCATTACCAAAAGCGCAAATTTGGGGTTTCCCATTTGCAGAAATTTTGCCGATTATCATTCCTGGGTATTCTTTAACCACACTCAAATCTTTTAGCTTTTCGCAATCTTGATTTAAGCTACAACTCGACAAGAATATTAGTAAAATGGGGAAAACAACTAACGCTTTAATATAATTTGAATATTTATAAAATTTCAACATAATTTTCAGATTAATGATAAAATTATAACGAATGAAAATGAATTAAAGTTTTAGGATAATTATATAATTTACTTCCGAGTCTACACCTGGAATAGAAATAAAGATTTATGTTTTTACTTTTTTTATAGAAAATAATAATGCAAGGATACAAATAGAACAAATTGATTTTTTCATAAAGTTAAGAAAGAACTTTAACTAGGGATGTCTTCTAAAGACAAAGTGATATAGTTTTTAATAGCTGTTTTGTAACACCAAACAATCGATTCATAACATCTTTCTTAGCTTAATCTTCTTTATACTTAACTTTGTTAAATGAAAAAATATGTTTCTGAAATTAGTATTCATATTCTTTTTTGGGTTAGTACAGCATGGCTAATAACCACTAGTTTCTCTATTTCCGCACAAGAAATAGAATTAATAAATGAGGTTGAAACAATAAATATTATAAGAAACGATGGTTTAGCTTATCAATTACTCCTTTGCATCATAGTTTCATTTATAGGTTTTTACGTAAACGCTTGGTTAATAATTAAAAATAATCGAGTTGCCAAAACAAAAAGAGTAATAGGGTATGTTGCGCTGACGTTTTTAATTCTATGCACCTTCATATTTTTCATAACTGAAATTAGACAAGTTGGCTATACACCACTTATTCCAAAACAAATTGCTTTTGGAATTGCCACTTTTTACTTTTCGCTATCTGTAGCTTATGCCTTAGTCAAAAATTCTATTTACAACAACCAACGTAATCAACAGCTAATAATTGATAAAAAACAAGCAGAGTTAAGCTTACTTCGCAACCAATTACAACCACATTTTCTGTTTAATGCCCTCAATAATTTATTAGCAATGGTAAACCCATCAGAAAATCCAAAACTCGTAAATGCTGTTGACAAACTCTCCCAACTTTTACGGTTTTTAATTGAAGATAATAAAACCGAAAAGATTTATATTTCAAAAGAAATTAAATTCCTTAAAAATTATGTTGAGTTACAAATGCTGCGCTTTGAAGAAGGAGAAGTAAGTGTTCAATTTAAAGTAAAAGGAAAAAATGATCAACAAAAAATAGAACCTGGGTTGTTTATTCCCTTCGTTGAAAATGCTTTTAAATATGGCACAGAGCCAGAGAAACGCTCAGAAATAGATATTCAATTTGATGTATCAAAAATTGATTCCATTCAATTTGAAATAAAAAACAATAGAATGATGACTAATATAAAAAGCATCGGAACAGGAATAGAAACTACCCGAAAACGATTAGATTTAATTTACCCAGACAAACACGAGTTAATAATTTCTGATACAGATAACTTTATTGTGCAATTAAGGATATGTACCAAATGAAAGCGATAATTGTAGATGACGAACCAAAAGCTATAGAACTGCTCAAAAGCTATTTAGAACATTTTAGCAGTATTGAATTGGTTGCTACGTTCAGAAATGGTTTAAAAGCATTTGAATTTGTATCAAAAGAACCTGTTGATTTAATTTTTCTTGACATTAATATGCCTCACATTTCGGGAATTTCATTATCAAAAATGCTTCCCGAAGGCATACATATAATTTTCACAACTGCCTATTCAGAATATGCTGTGGAAAGCTATGAAATAAAAGCTGTAGACTATCTAGTTAAACCAATAAGTTTGGAACGATTCTCAAAATCAATATGCAGAATTTTAACTCCTGCCAAAGAAACAGCAATTGAAAGAGACAAGCTGCTAATATATGTTAAAAGTGGATTTGAAACTTTTAGACTAGAAAGTGCTGCAATCTATTTTTTAGAGAAAGATGGAAACTATATGAATTATCACTGTGAAAATCAAAAGGTATTAGCAAGAGAAACCATCCAAGAAGCATTATCAAAATTACCAAACACATTTATTCAAACACATAAATCCTTCATAGTGAATATAGAAAAAGTCCTTAGTTATGGAAAAAGTGAATTGAATTTGGGGAAAGAAAAAATTCCTTTAAGCGACTCTTTTAAAAACGAAGTGTTTAATCAATTAGAAAATAATACCAACTGCTAATACTTTATAAAATTAATTGCCCACTCCTAACCTACTAATAAAATAGTTTTCAACAGTTCGCTCCGCTCAGATATTGCAAATTTTCCATTTGGTTTTTATTTGCTAAATTAGCTATTCAACTACGCAAGTAATCATATACAAACTCCTTATGATAAAAGCATAGGTTTATAGTTACACAACCAACAAAAATCAATAGTATGAAAACATCCATCACAGTGATACTTTTCTGTTGTTTTATTCATCCGGCTCTTGTGGCACAGGATAGTTACAAGATAAAAAACAGGTGGAAACAGACTTTTCTCAATACAAATGCCTCTATCCCCAGCGCTACAATTAACAACGACTGGGAAACGGCTATATGGCAATTGATCGACGTCGGGAATGGCGAATTTCAAATTAAGAACCAAGGAGACGGCACCTACCTCAATATGCAATCAAACCGTTTGTCAAGTACAGAAATCGGCGCGGATTGGTCGAGTGCTAAATGGCAAATCACACCTGTTCAAGGCACTCAATTTGTCAGAATCAATAATGTTTTGAAGTCTGATTGTTTTCTAAATGTGGAGAAAGGGTTAGCATGCACGCCAATTCAAGACGGCTGGTGGAGCGCAATGTGGGCACTAGAAAACGTTAACAAACAAACAAGCACTGTGAACGAAACCAGTAACCCAATGCAAAGTAATGATAGTGCTAACGAACTTTTCAACATACAACGTATACTAGAATCACATAACAAATTGCGAAGGGAAGTAGGCGTTGCCCCACTGACCTGGTCTGATGAATTGGCGAAAACGGCTCAGAAATGGGCGGATAAACTGGCATTAAAAAACCAAGGGGAATCATGGGAACTTAAACATTCGCATACCCAAGGGCTAGGTGAAAATATTGCAGGAGGTTTTGTAAATGGCGACCCACCCGAAAAACGTATTTTGAACTGGGGCAAAGATGAAAAAGCAAATTATAATCCTGCAACAGGTAAGTGTTATGACGGTAAAAAATGTGGGCATTACACCCAAGTGGTCTGGAGAAATACCACAGAGGTAGGCTGTGCAATTGCGGTTAACCCAAATGGAAAATACATCTTGGTCTGCAACTATTCACCTCCAGGAAATTACAGCGGACAACGCCCCTATTAAGTGAATAAGTGTATTACTTGTGAGAGCTTGAAAAATATGAAAGCTGCAATTCGCAGGCAATATTGTGCGCCCAATCAGATTAAAATTGAATCGATTGAGAAGCCAGTTCCAAAGGAGGGTGAAGTTTTAATAAAGGTAATTGCTACTACCGTCAATAGAACAGATTGTGCAAACCTAACAGCCAAACCCTTCCTAATGAGATTTGTTCTGGGTTTTTTCAGACCAAGAAAAATAATACTGGGAACAGATTTTGCAGGGGAAGTAATCGCAAAAGGTAAAAATGTGAAATCATTTGAAATCGGCGATAACGTATTTGGTTTTGTTGATACAGGTGCTGAATCGCAGGCTGAATATTTAAGCATACTAGAAGAAAATGTATTTCCTATACCCGAAACAATAGATTATAAAAACGCTGCCGCCAGCCTGGAAGGTGCGCATTATGCCTATACTTTTATACACAAGGTGAACATCCTAAAAGGGCAAAAGTTGCTAATTAATGGAGCAACTGGCGCTATTGGTTCTGCCCTACTGCAATTTGTAAGACAATATGATGTCAATATTACAGCTACGTGTAACACAAAAAATATTGCGCTAATAAAATCTTTAGGTGCCGATAAAATCTATGATTATACCAAAGAAGATTTCACAACTACGAATGATACGTATGATTTTATTTTTGACGCCGTTGGCAAAAGTACTTTTGGAAAATGCAAGCCATTATTAAAAGAAAATGGGGTGTATATATCTTCTGAGTTAGGGCCTTATTCCCAGAATGTTTTTTATTCATTATTAGCTTCAATTTCAAATAAAAAAGTAATTTTTCCAATACCCTATAATAAGGATAAAACAATACCATACATTAGTAATCTATTGGAACATAGGAAGTTCAAGCCTGTGATTGACAGCGAATATTCTTTACAAGATATAGCCAAAGCCTACGAATATGTAATTAAAGGAGAAAAAACTGGAAACGTTTTAATTAACATTTAAAGAGAAACGAAAGCGCTATAATATTGATTAAGGAATTAAAACAACAAGCAAACAACTTACAAACAATTAAAAAAAATAAAATGGCACAAATCAATCCTCACATTAACTTCAACGGAAATGCCGAAGAAGCATTCAATTTTTACAAATCAGTATTTGGTGGAGCGTTTACAACAATTATGCGTTTAAAGGACATAGCAAGTCCTGAATATCCAGTACCGGAAAAGGAAGCAAATAAAATAATGCACATAGCTTTGCCTATTGGAAAAAACAGCTTAATGGGCAATGACGTACCAGAAAGTATGGGTAAAGTAAATGAGAATGAAAACAGGTCTAAGATTTCCATACATGCCGAAAGCAAAGAAGAAGCCAACAAATTGTTTAACGGGCTTTCAGCAGGTGGAAATATAGAAGTACCCCTTTGCGACAGTCCGTGGGGTTCCTATTTTGGAATGTTTAGGGACAAATACGGAATTGAATGGATGGTAGATTTTAGCCCAAAATTGAACCTTTAGCATTAACAAAAAAATAAATATTGCTATCAAATCCTAAAGTAATCTCTTGTTCAATCCTATTTACCACTAGAGCGAAACCTGCGCAGAATTAATTTAAAAACCAAGCCTTTTCCTTAAGAAGGATATAAACTAATTATCACTACTCACTTCTCATTTCTCACTATTTAAAAAATTACATTCATCAGATTTAAGTAAGGTTTACCTAATCTATATCTAAGGGATACTTAAGGGGTACTTAAGGTTTACTTAAGGTTTACTTAAGGTATATGTAAGAAATTCCTACAAAAAAGAATGACTTATTATAAAACAAAAAAAGCAAACCAAAAAACTTGTTTTGCATTCACAAAACCATCCATAGAAGAGGCACAAAATTTGTTTATCTTAGCACTATAAACCGTTATTATGTCAAAAACACTTACCACAACCCTCCTTTTGTTGCTAATTGCCTTTCCTACTTTCTCCCAAATCATTGAAAAAGTAGAGCCTTCATACATCAGTACTATCCAGTTCAGTGGTGGTACAGACCAAAGCCAGTTACCCATCATAAACTTGGGTAGCGGCCTAAAGCTTTCTTTTGACGCCCTAAATGGCGATGAAGAAGATTACTATTACACCATAACCCAATACAATTTTGATTGGTCTCCCACCGATCTTTCCAAAAGTGAATACCTAGACGGTTTTGATGATGTGCGCATCCAAAACTACCAGAACTCTGTAAATACACTGCAAATATTTTCACATTACGAACTTACCATCCCCAACCGCGACACCCGAGCAATAAAAAAAAGTGGCAACTATCTGCTCAGTATATTCAATAGCGATGGTGAACTTATATTCACCCGGAAATTTTTGGTGGTGGAAAACATTGCAAAAGTTGG
>JAGQYZ010000447.1 GCA_020435865.1 Aequorivita sp.
AACGTGGAAAAAGACAACTTAGGCTACTATCAAACCGCCTATGGCACCTATGATGCAATGTTCGTTCAGGCCATAAAAGCTTTAAATGACAAATTAGTGACCCTTAAAAACGAAAATGAATTTTTAAGAAACGAAATCCAGAACATTTATTCACTCTTATTAAATATGGAGGAAACGAAACTAAAATAGTTTTAAAAGATTAAGGTGATGGCAATATAAAAAAACATCAATTTAAGATTAGGGAATGGAAATTTTCCACTTTGTTTTACCCAAAACCTATTGCCAGATATTATCAAAACAAAACCTACTTGTGCTTTTTTAAAGTTTGAGTTATGAAAATATTATTCTTTTTTCCATTATTATTTTTTTCAACTTTGGGCTACACTCAAGTTGGAATAAACACGACAACACCACAGGGAGCTTTGGATATTGTATCAGATGATCTTGGCCTTGTTTTGCCAAGGGTAACACGCATAGAAGATGTTACCAACAACAATTCGGGTCTTGCGGAAGACGGTACCATTGTGTATGATGTTTCTCGCAATCAAACCTGTTTTAGAATTTCAAATACCTGGATATGTATTGCAAATGATGCCAGTATTGCTATCACAACACCGGCACCCAGTGTGCCACCTCTTAAAGCACCAGCAGTCAAATTGGACAATAAAAGTGCACTTCAAAAAGAAGATCGATAAAAACGTCATTATGAAAACATTTAATTTCATTATGTTACTAATCCCTTTTTGGATCTTTGGACAAATAGGCACTGGGACTATATCTCCAAAAGGGATGTTAGATATTACATCAAGTGATTCGGGGTTGGTTATACCTAGGGTGACCAGCATTGAAACTGTCACTGATGGGAATGGAAACAACGCAGTTGATGGAACTGTTGTATATGATGAATCCAGAGATCAAATTTGTTTAAGAATTGATGGATCTTGGATTTGTACTTGCTACGATTCAGGAAGTCCTACTTTAGGAGTCACACATTCAGCATTCAGTGCAAATACAAACTATATAAAAGCCTCTAATACAGAAGCAGGAGACCAATTTGGTTATGCTGTTAGTATCAGTGAAGATGGTACCCGTCTAGCCGTGAGCGCTACCAGTGAAGATTCCAATGCCACCGGTATTAATGGAAATCAGAGTAATAATAGTGCCGGTGGATCCGGTGCTGTTTATATCTTCTTCAGGAATGGTACAATCTGGACGCAGGAAGCTTATATAAAAGCATCAAATACAGAAGCTTTTGACGGCTTTGGCTATTCTATGAAGTTATCTGGCGATGGTACTCGATTGGCAGTTTCTGCCCCTTTTGAAGATTCCGATGCCAATGGAGTCAATGGAAATCAGGCAGATAATAGTGCCGCAAGTACGGGAGCCGTTTATGTCTTCAGTAGAAGCGGTACTATCTGGACTCAGGAGGCTTACCTCAAGGCGTCAAATTCGGATTCACCGGACAATTTTGGCAATGGTTTTTCTAGTGTAAGTATAAATTCCGACGGATCACGGATTGCGGTTGGTGCATATAGAGAAGGTTCGAACGCAACAGGAGTCAATGGAAATCAGGCCAATAATAGTGCATCAAATTCAGGAGCCGTATATGTTTTTAGTCGAACCGGAACTACATGGATTCAGGAAGCTTATATAAAAGCATCTAATACAGGGGTAGATGACTATTTTGGTCATGACCTGGACCTAAGTGGAGATGGAACTCGACTTGCAGTTGGGGCATCCCAAGAACAATCCAATGCAACTGGTATCAATGGTAATCAGGGCAACAATAGTGCTAATCGTGCTGGTGCTGTTTATGTCTACAGAAGAAGTGGTACTACCTGGACGCAGGAAGCCTATATTAAGGCATCTAATACAAGAGCTTCAAATTTGTTTGGAAATAATATGAGCTTTGATTACGATGGATCCAGATTAGCGGTATGTGCTGCAGCAGAGGATTCGCCGTCTTCAGGAATTAATGGCAGTCAAACTCAGGCGGGAGGGCTTGATGATTACGGAGCGGTATATATATTTAGCAGGAATGGTACAACCTGGGTACAGGAAGCCTATGTTAAAGCTTCGAACCCTGATATAGATGATGAGTTTGGTGCTACAGTAAGCCTAAGTAAATATGGCTTTAAGCTTGCCGTAGGTTCTAGACGTGAAAGTTCCAATGCAACTGGTATAAATGGAAATCAATCCGATAACAGTGCAAATGTCTCTGGAGCAGCCTATGTTTTTAAAAGATGTGGAACTACTTGGGTCCAGGAATCCTACGTCAAAGCTTCAAATACCGAGCTCGGAGACTATTCAGGAATAGTTGACTTAAGCGCTAATGGGCTGTACCTTGCTCTAGGTGCTTCTGGCGAAAGTTCAAATGCAATTGGAATTAACGGAAATCAATCAAATAATAGTGCGTCACAATCAGGAGCAGTCTACATCATTGAATAATTAAACAGTAAGCTCTAACATTCTATTTAAATAAGTTTTTAGGTTTTTTTTTAAAAGCAAAAAAACCTTTTTGAAAGTTTAGCCCAAAAATCCCTATCTTTCACAAAAGTTTTAAAACAATTTTTTAAATAGTTATAATTATGAAAAAAATAATCGCTCTCTTCACCTTCGTTCTTTTTGCTTTAACCGCACAAAGTCAATCCCTTACCTTAAAAGATGTTACTGGAACCTGGATTGTTGTAAATGTTGAAAATAGCAACAG
>JAGQYZ010000448.1 GCA_020435865.1 Aequorivita sp.
TTTAAAAACCCAAAATATGCTCCATGTCCATTGCTAGTCAATATGGTAATGGCAGGAAAATTGGGCGCCAAAAGTGGTGAAGGTTTTTACGATTATAGTCAAAACCGAAAAGCGGAAGATGTTTCTATAATGTTTTCAAAATAACTTATTGGCTAGTTGACTATTATGATTTTCCACTGAACACTAAAAAATGGCAAAACTAATTCCCTTTAAAGCCGTGCGCCCTACGCGCGACAAAGTAAGTCTGCTAGCGGCACGATCGTATGATAGCTATACGGCAATGCAGGTAGAATCACGCTTGCGGGACAATCCATTTTCGTTTTTGCATATTGTAAATCCAGGTTATAAATACCATAAAGAAATTTCAGGAGAAGGACGTTACGGCTTGGTTAGGAACCGTTATCAGGAATTTAAAGAAGATGGCATATTTATGCAGGATGAAAAACCTTCATTCTACATTTATAAAATTGTAAATCGTGACGGACTGGAGTTTAATGGTATTGTTGCTGCTGCCAGTGTTCGGGATTATGAGGACGATATTATCAAAAAGCACGAAGATACACTCGAATTTCGTGAAATAATTTTCAAGGAATATTTGAAAATAGTGGGTTTTAATGCAGAAGCTGTACTTCTCACCTATCCAGACAATCTAGAATTGGAAGGAATAATAAATACGGTAATGCAGAGCCGTCCAGAATATGAGTTTACAACAACCTATCGCGACACTCATTCTGTCTGGAACATAGATGATGAAGTAATCCTGAAAAAAATTCAAAAAATATACAGTGAAATGCCAGCACTATATATTGCAGATGGCCACCACCGCACTGCTTCCTCCTTTTTGTTAGCAAAGGATCTAAGGGAAGAAAACCCGCATCATACAGGCGAAGAAGCTTATAATTTTTTTATGAGCTATCTGATTCCTGAAAGTGATTTAAAAATTTATGAATTCAACCGTTTGGTGAAAGACCTAAATGGTTTGGAAAAAGAAGAATTTTTAATCAAGCTGGATGAATACTTCAGAATTGAAAACCGCAAAATGGAATATTACAAACCATCCAAAAAGCATCATTTCAGTATGTATTTAGATGGTGAATTTTATTCCCTTTACCTTCGAAAAAACAAATATGAAATCAACAACGCACTGGATGCGCTGGACACGCAGATTTTATATATAACTATTTTGAAGCCTATATTAGGCATTGAAGACCTTCGGAACGATCAGCGCATAGAATATTCCCACGGAAAAAAAGATTTGGCGTATGTTAAAACTGCTGTAGATTCTGGAACATTTGCCGTAGGCTTTGGGTTATTGCCAGTAACTACGGAAGAGCTAAAAATGATTTCAGATGAGGGCTTAAAAATGCCTCCAAAAAGTACTTATATTGAGCCGAAACTCAGAAGTGGTGTTACTATTTATGAATTCTGAAAACAAAAGAAAGAAAAAAAGGAAAAGAGAAAATGACGATTTCAGAAAATTTAAAAAAGTTCAATAAAGAATTGCCTAATGACGTTACTCTGATAGCGGTTTCCAAAACCAAACCTGTTAGTGATCTGATGGAGGCCTATAATGCAGGACAACGAATCTTCGGTGAAAATAAAATTCAGGAAATGGAGTCCAAATGGCAAGAAATGCCCAAGGATGTGCAATGGCATATGATTGGCCATGTTCAGCGCAATAAAGTAAAATACATGGCGCCCTTTGTGAGTTTGATTCACGCTGTGGATAGTTTTAAACTATTAAAAGAAATAAACAAGGAAGCTAAAAAAAACGAACGAAGCATTGAATGTTTACTTCAAATAAAAATTGCAGAAGAGGATAGTAAATTTGGGATGAACGAAGCGGATGCTGCAAAATTTCTTGTTTCAAAAGAACTAAAAACACTTCAAAATGTGAAAATAGTTGGATTGATGGGGATGGCAACGTTCACAGAAGACAAAAAACAGATTTCAGAAGAATTTCAGAAACTGAAAAAAATATATGACCAATTCAAAATTCAGAATTCTGAATTCAGAATTTTAAGTATGGGTATGAGCGGTGATTACAAAATTGCTATTGAAAACGGCAGTACTATGGTGCGCGTGGGCAGTGCTATTTTTGGGGAACGGGAATATTAGTAAACGGTTTTCAGTAACGGCGAGCAGTCAGTTTAATAAAAAATTAAAGAATAGTCAATAAAAGAATGTATGCAATTTTAGACATAGAAACCACGGGGGGAAAATACAATGAGGAAGGAATCACCGAAATTGCAATTTATAAATTTGACGGCCACAAAATTGTGGACCAGTTTTCAAGCTTGGTCAATCCAGAGAAACCCATTCAACCTTTTGTTGTAAACCTGACTGGAATCAATAATGAAATGCTTCGGCACGCACCAAAATTTTATGAGGTGGCCAAACGCATCATAGAAATTACAGATGGTTGCATCATGGTGGCACACAATGCACTTTTCGACAATAGAATTCTTACTACTGAATTTGACCGTTTAGGATATCATTATGAAAAAGAAACACTTTGCACCGTAGAGCTTGCTAAAAAGTTGATTCCTGATATGCCTTCGTATAGTTTGGGAAAATTGGTGCGGTCTTTAGGAATTCCGCTTAGTGACCGCCATCGTGCACAGGGTGATGCCAAAGCTACTGTAGCACTTTTTAAAATGTTGTTGGCAAAGGACACTTCAAAAGAAATTATAACTGAAACAGTACGTAAAGATCCAAAGCGACAACTAGAGCCAAAACTTCTTGACATTATTGAAAATGTTCCTTCAGAAACAGGTGTATATTATATGCACAACGAAGCCGGGGAAATAATTTACATTGGGAAAAGTAAAAACATCAAAAAAAGATTGATGCAACACTTTACCAACGACAATAAGAGGTCTAAAAAAATTCAGTTGGAAGTGAAATCTGTTACATTTGAAAAAACGGGAAGTGAATTAATCGCTTTGCTAAAAGAATCTGAAGAAATCAAACAGAACAAACCTTTATTCAACAGGGCGCTGCGGCGTACCTTGTTTACCCATCAACTTAATTCTTTTGTAGATGAAAAAGGCTATATAAACTTAAAAATTGAAAAAGCGGACGGTAGGAAAAAAGCCATAACTACTTTCAGCAATTATCAACAAGCCAAATCATCTCTTTTTAAAATAACTGAAGAAAACCAACTTTGCCAAAAGCTGACAGGACTTTATGATACTAAAAAACAATGTTTTAATTATACCATAAAGGAATGCTACGGAGCTTGTATAGACAAGGAACCGATTGCAGA
>JAGQYZ010000025.1 GCA_020435865.1 Aequorivita sp.
TTTTTAAGAACGTCAAATTGTGTATCCCCCTCCAAAGGCATATTACGGTTACTATCAAATAAAAAACGAACCCCGCCAAAAAGATGTGCAAAAACCAACTCTGCCACCGACGCTGAAGAAGCAGCGGGGGTATTAATTACATGCAATCCTTTTTCACGAGCATAGGCTACATCAATATTGTCCATACCCACACCGCCACGGCCAATAATTTTGATACTTGGGCAATGGTCAATAATATCCTTGCGAACCTGGGTGGCACTCCGCACCAAAATAACGTCTATTTTGTGTTCGTTGATATAGTTTACTAGTTGCTCTTGGGCAACTTTAGTGGTAATTACTTCAATTCCTGCAGCTTCCAAAGCGTCAATGCCACTTTGTGAAATTCCGTCGTTTGCTAATATCTTCATTAAAATATGTTACTAATTTATTATTTATTAAATTATTTTCTTTTGTAGGCAAGTTGATTACGCTCCTTTTTCCAAGGCTTCCATCACATCTACAAGAACTTGAACGCTTTCCAGCGGTAGCGCATTATACATGGAAGCACGGTAACCACCTACGCTTCGATGTCCGTTTAACCCGTTTATTCCTGCTTGTTTCAGGTGATCATCGAAAGTTGCTTTTAATTCGTCATTTCTTAAATTGAAGGTGGCATTCATTTTTGAACGGTCTTCTTTTTTAGCTACAAAACCTTCAAACAATGGGTTTCGGTCTATTTCGTTATATAGAAGTTCGGCTTTTTGGTTATTCACTTTTTCTATTGCTGGAATACCACCCAAATCTTTCAGCCATTGCAGCGTCAACATGGAAACATACACTGGAAAAACAGCTGGTGTGTTGAACATACTTTCCTTTTCAATATGAACTTTATAATTCAGCATGGAAGGAATTGAACGTGAAACTTTACCTAAGATATCCTCCTTTATAACAACCAGGGTTGTTCCTGCTGGCCCCATATTTTTTTGTGCCCCTGCATATATCAAACTAAATTTTGAAAAATCCAATTGGCGTGAAAATATATCACTGCTCATATCGCAAACCATCGGAATTTTAGTTTCCGGAAAACTTTGCATCTGCGTTCCGAAAATAGTATTGTTACTGGTACAGTGAAAATAATCTGCATCCGTTGGTATGTTATAGTTTTTCGGAATAAAATTGAAATTATCACTTTTTGAAGTGGCAACTTCCACAACCTCACCCAATAATTTAGCTTCTTTAATGGCTTTATCGCTCCAAGTTCCGGTATTTAAATAGGCTGCTTTCTTTTCCAAAAGATTGTATGCCGCCATTAAAAATTCCAGGCTTGCACCACCTTGCAGAAATAAGGCTTGGTATCCTTTATTTTGAAGGCCCAAATGCTCCAATGCAAGATTGCGGGCATTGTCCATTACTTCTACAAAATCCTTGCTCCGATGGGAGATTTCAATTAAGGAAAGGTTTGAGTTGTTGAAATTTAAAACCGCTTCGGCAGATTTTTGTAAAACGGATTGCGGTAAAATGCAGGGTCCTGCACTAAAATTATGTTTTTTCATCATCTGAAAATTTATAGTGCAAAGATGTGAATAATGCTACAAAATATGTGTGAATTAAGAATATTTTATCAAGGAAGTTTTAACAAAAAATCAATCGTATCCACACCATCAGCATAATCCCACAATTTTGGGTTTTGTGCTTTTCCAAAAGCAATTTCATTGGTTAAACCTGCTTTTGAAACCAAACATTGTATGTTTTCGGATTGTACTTTTAGTTCCTCCTTTAGAGCTTCCAAAGAATCATATTTTTCATAAAAAACCACTGAAATAGGAGAGGAGAAGCCTTTGTCTTCTTTTAGAAGCATAAATTCATTGTCTAACAAAGGAAAGCTGTCCATTAGATAAACTGCTTTGTTGTAGTCGTAATTGTTTATGTATTTATGGTTTTGGATTATTTCTTTCCAATTGAACATAGCCTTAAAAAAAGATTCAAAGTCATAATTTTCAGGAACGTAAAGCTTTGAAACATTGCGGCAACCAAGACCGAAATATGTAAAAATATCATCGGCAAGTAATTTTAAATCTATTTCGGTTTCATTTCCTGTCAAAACTGCAATTGAGTTTCTGTTTTTTCGAATAATGTTCGGGTATTTCCCAAAATAATACTCAAAATAGCGTGCAGTATTGTTACTTCCTGTGGCGATTACTGCATCAAAATTTTCTAGCTTCCCTTCAGTAAATTCTATGTAATTTTTAAATTCTGGTTCAATGTCAATTAAATGGCTTGCAAGAAATGGTAATAAGGTCTTATCGTTAGAAGAAAGCTTCGCCAAGACTTTATTTCTTGTTATCAATACCGAAAGAAAATCGTGAAAACCTACAAGCGGTATGTTTCCAGCCATAACAATGGCAATGGTTTTTGGTGTGGTTCCATCAATTTTATAGTTTGAAACCCAATGTTGAAGATTATCGCTGGTAAGTGCCTCTGCCCAGCTTTTTAAAGCAAACTTTATATTTTCTTGAGTAAACCACCCGTTTTCTGCTTGGGCCTTTTTCAGAACATTTTCAGCTTCAATTTCACTAAGAAATTTTCCTAATTTAACAAAAGCGTTAATTCTTTGATTTAATTGCATACTTATTTTGGAGTTGCGCTTGAGAGCATTAAATTTGCGCAAAGTTAGAAAAAGTAGAAGCTATGGCAATTATTATAACGGA
>JAGQYZ010000449.1 GCA_020435865.1 Aequorivita sp.
GTTTGGTGTAAATATACTGTGTTTTTAAATACTCCCTCTTGTTTTTTTCAAATCTTGGACTTGATTGAAAATTAACATTTAACATAAAATGATGTTAAATCATAAGAGGATGGAGTTTGGGATAGTAATTTTAAACTCTCATTTAAAAAATACACAACATGAAAAAAATTATACTCGGCTTATCTTTAACCTTTTCATTGAGTTTTTCCATATTGGCCCAGACTGACTTAAAAGGAAAAGTCCAAAATGCCAATAACGAACCACTTCCAGATGTCTATGTCTATAATTTAAACTCTAAAAGCCATGCTCACAGCCTTGAGAATGGAGTGTTTATTTTGGATCATACCAAGGTGGGCGACTCTTTGGAATTTGGTCTTTTAGGCTATGAAAGATTGAGGATTCAGGTTAAGAATGAAGATTTTAAAATAGCCAAAATAGTTGTGCTGAAAGAAAAGTACTATGAATTGGATGAATTGATTCTCAACCAGCAGTTAAACACTGTAAGCACTATTTCCAAGCTTGATTTGGAGATTACTCCCGTGAATTCTTCACAGGAGATCTTGAGGAAAGTACCCGGGCTCATCATTGGACAGCATGCGGGAGGTGGAAAGGCTGAACAAATGTTTTTGCGAGGGTTTGACATTGATCATGGGACCGATATCAAACTAGCCGTAGATGGTATGCCTGTGAATATGGTGTCACATGCACATGGGCAAGGCTACAGTGATTTACATTTTTTAATTCCTGAAACTATTGATAAAATTGACTTTGGAAAAGGACCGTACTACGTCGATAAAGGCGATTTTGATGTGGCTGGCTATGTTGATTTTTACACCAAAGACCAGCTTAAGGAAAGTACGGTTAGTTTCTCGTTGGGGCAGTTCAATACATTGCGAACTTTAGGATTGATAAATCTCACGGGAAAGAATTCAACAAACAACAATGCCTATGTAGCCGTGGAATATTTGGAAGGAGATGGGCCTTTTGAATCTCCTCAAAATTTCAACCGCCTAAACGTGATGGGCAAGTGGACAAACTATTCAAAGAATAATGACAAGACCACCATAAGCCTTTCGCATTTCACGAGCCGATGGGATGCTTCTGGGCAAATCCCACAAAGAGCGGTAGATTCTGGATTGATAACTCGGTTTGGCGCTATTGATGATACCGAAGGTGGCGAAACTTCCAGAAGTAACATTAATGTTGAATATTTTAAGCACCTGAGTGATGAGACCCAGTTCTTGGCCAATGCATTTATGAGTAGATACGGACTGGAGCTTTATTCCAACTTTACTTTCTATTTGGAAGATCCTGTAAATGGAGATCAAATAAGACAGAAAGAAAACCGAACCATTTATGGGCTCAATACAAAATTCATAACCGATGTTTCTTTAGGTGATATTCCAACTAGTCTATCATATGGTTTAACGTTTAGATATGACGATATAAACGAGATTGAATTATCGCACACGGTCAATAGAGATACAACCTTAGAACCACTCAAATTGGGAGATATAGACCAAACAAACGTGAGTGGTTTCCTTGGAGCTGAATTTGAATTCAATAAGTTGAAAATTGTCCCCGCTTTGCGATTGGATTATTTCAAGTTTGTTTACAATGACAAATTGGCTACGGCTTACACCAGAGCTTCCGAAACAAAAACCGCTTTGAGTCCTAAACTTGATTTTTACTATGAAGCACAAGAAAACCTTCAACTTTATCTAAAAAATGGCATTGGATTTCATTCCAATGATGCACGTGTGGTGATAAGTCAAAGTGGTCATGAAATTTTGCCCAAAGCCTATGGCTCAGACCTTGGGGTATTATGGAAACCGTTTCCCAGTGTAGTGATTAATTCGGCTCTTTGGTACTTGTTCTTGGAACAGGAGTTTGTGTATGTGGGAGATGCTGGTATTGTTGAACCCAGCGGGAAAACGCAACGTTTTGGTCTTGATTTTGGTGTGCGTTACCAAATTAAGGATTGGTTGTTTTTTGATACCGATTTGACGTTAAACCATGGCCGAAGTGTTGACGAACCGAGTGGTGAAGATTATATTCCACTGGCTCCCGATTTTACACTAACAGGTGGATTGTCTACGATTAATTTAAAAGGGTTTTCGGGAGGAATTCGCTATAGATATATTGATGACAGACCCGCAAATGAAGATAACTCTATTGTAGCTGAAGGATATTTTGTTACCGACTTAAATGCCAATTATACATTCAATCATTTTAGTTTGGGCGTTGTCATAGAAAATCTATTTGATACAGAGTGGAATGAAACTCAATTTGCCACAGAATCCAGACTGTTTAATGAGCCAGATTCGGTAGAGGAAATTCACTTTACGCCCGGAACGCCATTTTTTATAAAAGGAGTAGTGAGTTATACTTTTTAGAAGAAGCTAATATTTCTGACTTTTATCATTTTTTTC
>JAGQYZ010000450.1 GCA_020435865.1 Aequorivita sp.
GAAGTACAGCCAAATTACAAAGATGTTTTTCAATTAAAGGAAGATGCACACTTTCAAGGCACTGATTTTGTTTTTGTAACCTTAAACAATCACACGGGGCAATTTATCCCATACAGATTAGAACAAGATTTACTTGATTTCAACACGTACGGACTAGATGATTTTTGGACTGAATATCACAGTAAACGTGAAAATGGAATTAATTATGATTTGGGTATAGATCTCAACTTTCAAACCATTCAAATTTCACCTGAAAGAATTTCGGATAGACAATTTACCAGAACCAAGCATATTAAAGACGGTTACGATTACAGGCGCGACCGCGGTGGGAACATTGTGCGCGATAGCCTTGGCAACCCAATTAAGATTGACAGATTTATTGATGTTTCCGCAGTTATTACAATTACAACCCAACAAAAAAGTGTGTTTGTAGGCGGTACCGTTGTCTATAAAGATTTGAACAAAAGACAACAAATAAATAGCTTTCCACTTTCTTCAGAATTTGTTTTTGAAAATGCTTTCGCTAAATATCGTGGTGATGAACGAGCCCTAACCGCTGAAGACCGAAGGCTTTTGGGTAATTATTTTATACCTTTTCCTAACAACGAACAAATGGTGTTTGATGCCGGAACGGATATAAAAGAACGCTTCAAAGAGATTTTGAGAGCTAATTCCCTTTAAAATTTAAATAAATTTCTCCAAATGGGCAGCTTCAATAGCATGATGTGAATCATGGTGAACAACTACCCCATTCTTAATTACAATCATTTGTGGGCTTTCGTGGTGCACTTTAAAACGTGCTGCAATTTCGTTTGAAATATCTCGGTTTTGTAGTAAGTCGAGATAGTATAGTTTCAATTGATCGTTTGTTAACTTGTAGTTTCTTTCAAATATTTTTAAAACGCCTCTACTAATACCGCAGCGGGTGGAATGTTTAAAGATTGCTATTGGCTTTGCTTTAGACTCTTCAATAATTTCATCCAATTGTTCCGTTCTGGCCAAAATGTGCCACGGTACTTCCACTATTTCTTCTTTTGCAATTTCCCTCGGTGTTTTAAATATATCTAATAATCCCATTGTTTGTTTTTTTTGCAAAACTACAAGTTCCTGGCAATTATTTTCTAAAAGAAATGATAAAGTAGCGTGATGTTAAAACAGTCATAATGTCTGTAAAACACAGCGATTAAGCGGACATTTTGTCGTAAATTTAATGTGGCTTAGGTTTTGAAAACAACAAACAACAAACGTTAGACAAAAACATTTTATATATGAATTTTAACAACTTTACAATTAAAAGCCAGGAGGCCATCCAGCAAGCGCAACAGATTGCGCAAGGATTCGGCAACCAACAGATTGAGAACGAACACATCCTTAAAGCAATTTTTGAGGTGGATGAAAACGTAACGCCTTTCATCCTAAAAAAACTGAATGTAAACCTTACTACTTTAAAGCAAATACTCGACAAACAATTGGAGAGTTTTCCAAAGGTTTCGGGCGGTGATATTATGCTTTCGCGCGAAGCGAACAAAACAGTACTTGAGGCGAGCAACATCGCCAAAAAAATGGGCGATGAATATGTTTCCATTGAACATCTTTTATTGGCAATTCTAAATTCAAAAAGCAGCATAGCGCAAAGCTTGAAAGATCAAGGTGTAACCGAAAAAGGAATGAAAGCTGCCATCCAAGAGCTGCGCGGTGGTGAAAATGTTACTTCGCAAAGTGCTGAAGAAACTTATAATTCATTAAACAAATATGCTAAAAACCTCAACCAACTTGCCCGCGACGGTAAACTTGATCCTGTTATTGGCCGTGACGAGGAAATTAGAAGAATTCTTCAAATACTTACGCGAAGAACCAAAAACAATCCAATGTTGGTTGGTGAGCCCGGTACTGGTAAAACAGCCATTGCTGAAGGTCTTGCTCACAGAATTGTAGACGGTGATGTACCAGAAAACTTAAAATCCAAGGAAATCTATTCTTTGGATATGGGCGCACTGATTGCCGGAGCGAAATACAAAGGTGAATTTGAAGAGCGACTAAAAGCCGTTATCAAAGAAGTAACTTCCAGTGAAGGCGATATTGTGCTTTTCATTGACGAAATACACACACTGGTTGGTGCTGGTGGTGGACAAGGCGCAATGGATGCTGCAAACATTTTGAAACCCGCGCTTGCCCGTGGCGAACTGAGAGCCATTGGCGCAACTACTTTGGATGAGTATCAAAAGTATTTTGAAAAGGATAAAGCTTTGGAACGCCGTTTTCAAAAAGTAATCGTTGATGAACCCGATACCGAGAGCGCCATTTCAATCCTTCGTGGTATTAAGGAAAAATATGAAACCCACCACAAGGTTCGCATTAAAGACGAAGCAATTATTGCAGCCGTAGAGCTTTCAGAAAGATATATTACCAACCGTTTTCTACCCGATAAGGCCATTGACTTGATGGACGAAGCGGCCAGTAAACTTAGAATGGAAATCAATTCCAAACCAGAGGAGCTGGATGTTTTGGACAGGAAGATTATGCAGCTCGAGATTGAAATAGAAGCCATAAAACGTGAAAAGGATGAAACAAAGCTGAAAGCGCTTCACTCAGATTTGGCAAATTTAAAAGAAGAGCGCAACGAGCTGAACGCTAGATGGCAAAGCGAAAAAGAGGTTGTAGACAACGTGCAGAACCTAAAAACCCAGATAGAGGAATACAAGCTGGAGGCCGAACGTGCAGAGCGCGATGGCGATTTTGGGAAAGTTGCAGAACTTCGCTATGGAAAGATTAAAGATGCACAAGCTGCCTTAAACGAACTGGAAACCCAGCTTGCTGAAAACGATGAAAGCACTTCTATGATAAAAGAAGAGGTTACCCGAGAAGATATTGCAGAAGTTGTTGCAAAATGGACTGGAATTCCCGTAACCAAAATGCTACAGAGCGATCGTGAAAAACTATTGACGCTTGAAGACCATTTGCACAAACGCGTTGTTGGTCAAAATGAAGCGATTGTAGCGGTGAGCGATGCCATTCGCCGTAGTCGTGCAGGATTGCAGGACGAAAAGAAACCTATTGGCAGTTTCCTATTCCTTGGAACAACTGGTGTGGGTAAAACCGAGCTTGCAAAAGCGTTGGCCGAATATTTGTTTGACGACGAAAACGCAATGACGCGTATTGATATGAGCGAATACCAAG
>JAGQYZ010000451.1 GCA_020435865.1 Aequorivita sp.
GATATTTTTGACCATCTGCTGGCCGCAATCCCCTATTTCGATCTTGAAATTTTTGAACTGCCAACGGGAAAAGACATTCTAGCCTTGGCCTAAAATTAGTTAGCTAAACGGTCTTTTACGTATTCTATTTCCGTTTTTCCGTGTGGAAAAGGTTTTCCGTCTTCGCCCAAACTTACCATCGTGATCCTATCAATACTGATAATAACTTCGCTGGTCATTTTGTTGCGCCCTTCACAGGCTAGGCTTAGTGAAGTTTTTCCAAAGTTTGTAACCTCAAGCCCTATTTCAATTATATCGCCTTTTTTTGCGGAACTTCTGAAATTTATTTCGCTCATGAATTTCGTGACCGTTCGCGGATTTTCAAGTTGGATAATCGCATAAAGCGCAGCTTCCTCATCAATCCATTCCAAAAGTCTTCCTCCGAAAAGTGTTCCGTTGGGATTTAAATCTTCTGGCTTAATCCATTTTCTTGTGTGAAAATTCATAGTTTAAAATTTAGTTTTAGGATCATCCATCTCTGGAATGTGAAGATTGGTGCCAAACCGCTCGTTCGCTTTTTTAATAAAATGTGCAGAAAGCAGCGGTGAAGCTTTTTCAAGGTTTTGGTGCACGAAAAAGTAGATATTTTGCAAACCTTGGTCAATCCAAGTTTCCAAGCGGTCTATCCAATCGTCCAAACGTGTATAATCACTTTCGTGGTTCGCTCCGTTATATCTAATAAAAGCCGAAGGCGTGGTAAGTCTCATATGTAGTAAATCTCGCCGCCCTGCAGAATCCACGTTGACGTTTGTGATACTGTATTTTTCAAGAATTTCATAAAGTTCTCTTGAAACTTCTGTTTCATTGAACCAGGCTGTGTGGCGAAATTCAATAGCAGGTTTTATGTCTTTAGGAAGCATTTTGAAAAACGGCTCCAATCTATCCATATTTTTCGGTCCAAAATTATCGGGTAGTTGGACAAAGGGCATTTCCAATTTTTCTTTCAAATTTGAAGAATTCAGAATGTATTCGTTCAGGTTATCCTCACAATCCTGAAGCCTTTTCCAATGCGAAATTCCCTGAAAAAACTTTGGAAAAAACCTAAAATCTGCTGGTGTTTTTTCATACCACCCTGCAAAAACATCCGCTGGAAAGATTCTATAAAAAGTTGCGTTTAGCTCAATACTATTAAACTGATTTGAATAATAAGCTAGTTCATCTTTTGTACCTCGTGGATAAAAACCTTTTAAATCGGCCTTGTTCCATTTTGCACAGCCTACATAAAGTTTTGGAGGTTTGGCCTTTTTATATTTTGAAAGGACTTCTTTTGTTCCTGGATGATCTGGCGGAAGCGTAAAATCTATATTACTGGGGTCATCAACTTTTCCGAATTTCATAATTTCAATCGTTTTTGTAAAGATAAGTTTTAAAAGAAATTTTAAAAAAGTAATTACCTGTAACTTTTTATTATACTGTTAGTCTTATCTTTACTCAAACTTAAAAAATATTATATGAAAATTCTGAAAACACTTACCATAGCCTTTTTATTAACTGCAATCGTCCCAGTATCTGCACAGACGGCTGATGAAATAATTAACAATTATTTGGAAAATACTGGCGGCAAAGCCGCATGGGAGAATCTTCAAAGCATAAAAATGACTGCTACCGCAAATGCACAGGGAATGGAGATTCCAGTTGAAATCTACCAAACTAAAGACGGAAAACAATTGGTAAAAATTAATTTCCAAGGACAAGAAATTACCCAACTTGCTTTTGATGGCAACACAATGTGGTCCACAAATTTCATGACAATGGCTCCAGAAAAGAGCGATGCAGAAACCACTGAAAATATGAAAAAACAAATGAAGGATTTTCCAACTCCTTTTATGAATTATAAAGAAAAAGGGTTTACGGTAGAAATGATGGGCAAAGAAACCAAAGAAGGCACAGAAACTTACAAATTAAAATTAACCCAATCGCCTGTTATGGTTGATGGAGTTGAGCAGCCAAACATTTCCTATTATTATTTTGATACAGAAAATTTCGTACCGATAGTAACTGAAACCGAAATAAAACAAGGCCCAATGAAAGGACAGATGAACGTAAGCACAATGAGCGATTATCAAGAAGTAGATGGGCTGTATTTTCCTTTTGCACTTTCCATGGGAGGTCAGGGAGTTCAATTAAAAGAGGTAATCATAAACCCTGAAATAGATGAAGCGATGTTTGCATTTCCTGTTTCAGAAGTTAATACAGAAACCAGTACAGAAAAGAAAGAATAACAATATTATTTATATAAAAATCCCTGCTAGTTCGGGGGTTTTTTTTTCAATATGATTTCTTCCCATCAATAGAATAATCAAAAGCCAACCAAAATGAAAACATCCATTATTACATTTCTCGCAGCTGTTTTATCACTAACTTTTGTTCAAGCTCAGGAAACTTCTCTAAAAGGAAAGGAGCTTTTCGGCAATATGAAAGCAAGACATATTGGCCCGGCACTTATGAGCGGCCGTGTTAACGATATTGAAAATCACCCCACGAACGCACGAATAATTTATATTGGTGCAGCAGGTGGTGGTGTATGGAAATCTGGCGATGGTGGTGCTACCTTCGCTCCTATTTTTGATGAACACGCACAATCCATTGGCGTTGTGAAATTGGATCCTAAAAATCCTGATGAAGTTATTTGGGTTGGAACAGGTGAAACCTGGACCAGAAACTCTGTTTCTGTTGGAAACGGTCTTTATAAATCTACCGACGGTGGAAACAACTGGAAGGAAATTCCAGGTTTTGAAAATTCTGAAAGAATTGCTTCTATCGCAATCAATCCAAACAATACAGATGAAGTTTACGTAGGTGTGCTGGGTGCGCTTTGGAGCGATAGCGAAGATCGAGGCGTTTATAAAACCACCGATGGTGGAAAAACTTGGAACAAAATACTTTATGTTGGGCCTTCAACAGGAGTTTCTGACATATTGATGGATCCCAAAAATCCCAATACACTTTTTGCTTCTATGTGGCAATTCCGCAGAACGGCTTGGGAATTTAATTCTGGAGGGGAAAACAGTGCCATCTACAAATCTACAGATGGTGGAAAAACGTGGAATAAATTGACTGAAGACCTTCCATCAGGAAAACTTGGAAGAATTGGAATCGCAATGGCACCAAGTGATAGTAGTATTGTTTACGCAGTAATTGAAACTGGAGAAAAAAATACAAATGGTCTTTGGAAATCCAGTGATGGCGGAAATTCTTGGGAACATTTAAATAGTGACTTCGGTTTAACTGTTCGCCCGTTTTATTTTTCAAGAATTACTGTCGATCCAAAAAATCCAGACATTATAGCCAAAGGCGGACTCAACGGTTCAATAAGCCGAGACGGAGGAAAAACCTTCAAGAATCTTGGCAATATGCACAGTGATATTCACGA
>JAGQYZ010000452.1 GCA_020435865.1 Aequorivita sp.
GAGACCGCCAGAATTATTTTAGGACCCTTCGGATATATACTATTAACAATAGGTGCCGCTATTTCTATGTTTGGACTTCTTAGTGGCGATTTGTTGAATACACCTAGGGTTTTATTTGCTCTTTCCAGAGATAAAGTCATTCCCATAAAAAAATTATCCCGAGTACATAAAAAGTTTGCGACACCATATATTTCAATAATTGTTTACAGTACTATTACTTTTGTTTTTGCGATTACAGGAAGTTTTGAGCAGTTAGTTATTATTGCCACAAGTTCTATTCTTTTACTTTATTTAGGAGTAGCTTTATCAGTAATCAAGTTGCGAAAAACCCAAAAAGCCGAACCTGGAGAATTTAAAATTCCTGGAGGTTTAATCGTCCCTATTCTTTCCATTGTTATTATTCTTTACTTTTTGTCTAATCTATCCAATGCAGAAATGATTGGTACAGTCTTATTTATAGGTGCTTTAACGATTATTTTTTTTGTTATTAAATTTTTCAAAAAGAAAACTGTATGATAAAACACTTTAGGAGCATCTGCAAAAACCTTTTATAAAATAAGTAACGATATTGGCCAACTTTTTTAGTATTTGACCGAAAAGAGTGTGTCGTTTCAAAAATGATTATCTTTAAACCACTATCTAATATATTATATATGAGACTCATAACTTCTTTTTTCATATTGCTACTTATAGTTTCATGTAAGCAAAAGGAAACGAAAAAAAATTATTTGGGTGTAGTAAACATTACAATCACAGGAAAGGAAATCGCCCAACCTTACTTTGAAAAAGGTCTGTTACTCCTACATTCTTTTGAATACGAAGACGCCCGCGAAGCATTTCAAAAAGCACAGGAACTGGACCCAAATATGGCCATGGCCTATTGGGGCGAGGTAATGACCTATAATCACAGCTTGTGGCATGAGCAGGATTATGAGGCTGCAACAACCGTTTTGGCAAAGCTTGATAATCTTGACTTAGAAAAAACCACAACCGAAATTGAACAGGATTTAATTAAATCTGTACTCATACTTTATCAGCCAAAAACAGAAAAAAAACATCGAGATCTTGGGTATTCAAATTATATGGAGGGTTTATATAAAAAATATCCCGCCAATCAGGAAGTAGCCGCGTTTTATGCCTTATCGTTATTAGGCTCTGTTGAAGAAGGAAGGGATGATATTGTTTATGGTAAAGGAGCAAAAATTGCTCAGGGCATTTTAAAGGAAAACCCAAACCACCCAGGGGCGCTACATTACCTTATCCATTCCTATGACGACCCCAATCATGCATCCCTTGCCTTGAATGCCGCCAATGCATACTCAAAAGTAGCTCCAGACGCAAGCCATGCGTTGCATATGCCTTCGCATATCTATGTAGCAATGGGTATGTGGGACAATGTTATTTCTTCGAATATTGCTTCTTATCAGGCAAGTATTCACAGAATGGAACAGAAGAAATTAGACAATGATGCCCGTGGCTATCATGCTTTCCATTGGTTGCAGTACGGTTATCTTCAAAAAGGAAATTACGAAGAAGCAAAAAAAATGGTGCTCGATATGAAAAAGTATGCTACCGAAACCCCATCAAAAAGCGCACGAGCCTATTTGGTATTTTTAAAAGGAACCTATTTGGCTGAAACGGATGATTGGAAAGGAGATATTGCAGATATACCTGTAGATATAGGCGATTTAAATATTTCCGTCCGTTCAAAATATCACTTTCTGGAAGGGATGAAAGCATTTAAAACAGGTAATACAAAAAAACTGGACAGCATTCTTAATATTATGGACCAAGACCATAAAAGGGAATCTTTTGTTGTTTCAGAAGGTAGCTCTAAACTTTGCTCAGGGGTAAGCCGCGATGAAGCTTCAAAATTGGATTTAAAGGAAGCTGAAATTAGGGAAAACCAATTAATGGCACTTCGTGCCGAATTGAATGATGACCCAAAACTTACGGAAGAACATTTTATAAAGTCCATTGCAATAGAAAACAGTATAAGCTATAGTTATGGGCCACCGTCCATTCAAAAGCCTACCCATGAACTATATGCAGAGTGGTTGCAGATCCTTAACAGGAATGAGGAGGCTGCAAAACAATATAAACTTGCTCTAAAAAATGGCCCCGGTAGATTGCGTGTTTTGAAAGGAATAGAAAACACAAAACAAGTAATTTGAGTTTAATTGAACCAAAGAGTAACTGGCTTAAATTTTAATTTCCACTTTGTAGACACAAGGGCTTTTTCCTATCTTTAAATTCTGAAAAAAAATCAGAAAAAACATGAATATTGATCAAATTTTCAAAAACAACCAGGCCTGGGTAAATGAAAAACTCGGGAAAGAACCAAATTATTTTAAAAATTTAGCTGAAGGCCAAAGCCCAGAAGTACTCTATATAGGCTGTAGCGATAGCCGTGTAACCGCAGAGGAAATTATGGGTGCCAAACCGGGTGAAGCTTTTGTAATGCGAAACATTGCAAATATGGTTTCAAATTTGGACCTCAGCGCAATGAGCGTAATCAATTATGCCGTAAGCCATTTAAAAGTGAATCACATTATTGTTTGCGGACATTACGGGTGTGGTGGTGTAAAAGCGGCAATGCAAAGTCAGGATTTAGGAATTTTAAACCCATGGTTGCGGAACATTCGCGATGTATATAGGTTGCACAATCAAGAACTCAACGAATTAAAAAACGAAGAAGAAAAATACCGTCGATTGGTAGAGCTGAATGTTCAAGAACAATGCGTAAATGTTATTAAAACTGCTGACGTACAAATAGCTTACCGAAGTAGAAATCTAACGGTACACGGGTGGGTAATGGATATGGCAACTGGTAAATTGATTGACCTAAAAATCGATTTTGATAAAGTGCTGAAAGGAATTATGGAGATATACCATTTAGACTAAAAAATCCCTTAAATATAAAAAATGCTGCTATCTATAAAAGAAAGCAGCATTTTTCTAATAAAGTATCCGTTTTATAATTAGGGAAGAAGTACTTTATCAATAACATGAACAACACCGTTTACGGCTTGAACATCCACTACTATAATATTACTAACCCTCCCGTTTGGATCCGTAAGCGTTGCATTCGTGGCATCAACCACTAAGTCTGCTCCAAGAGTTGTTACAGTTCCGTCGGTTAAATCAGCTGCACGAACATTGGCACCTGCAATAACGTGTGTATTTAACGCGGCTGTAAGTGTAGGCCCATCAATATCACTCAAACTATTCGCTCCCAATTCAACTAATAATGCTGCAAAAGCATCATTTGTTGGAGCAAAAACTGTAAAAGGAGCAGGACTCGTGCCTTCAGGAGTTGATAAAATACTTACATAATCTGGTTGGTCCGCACGCGTTAAAGCCGCTACCAAAGTGGCAAAAGTTGGATCTGCTGTAGCAAAAGTAACTACGGTAGGCAATGAAATAACAGCATTTACAGCATGAATTACACCATTATCAGCTTCTATGTCTGCAGAAGTTACAGTAGAAATTCCGTTTAATTTTACGCCAGAAGAGATGTTTACATACATACTCAAATTAGCACCTGAAGAAGCTTCAGTAGCCAAGGTATTAATGTAGCCCGTCGTCAAATCAGCTGCCATTACTTTTCCACTGACAACATGGTTTAACAATACATTTTTAAGCAAATCTGTTGGAACATCATCCAAAGATGCAAATCCATTTGCATTTAAAAATGCAGCAAAAGCAGCATTGTTAGGTGCAAAAACGGTAAAATCGCCTTGTCCTGCAAGTGTTGTTGTAAGATCAGTTTTATCTAATGCCGCTTTCAAAGAAGAATAATCATCATTTGACGCAACAAAATCAGCGATCGTATTTGTTTGTGGATCTGGATTTGGATCATTGTCATCACTACAGGAAGCAAAACCTAAAGTGATAAAAACGATAAGTGAGATTTTCAGTAAATTTTTCATGAGTTTCAAAGTTTATGTATTAGTAAGACAAAACTATCCAAACAGAGCCCTCATAAAAAGCATTTTAACTTTTGTTTATCTTTTTTAGTTAAAAATTAAACAAAATAATAATACATGTAATTTTGCTATCCAATTTCAAAAACTATCTTTATGCAATCAAATAACCATTATGAAATGCCCACTAACAAATTATAAACCCATTGAAGATGTATGTAGGGTATTCCATCTTCCTATTTTTCAAAATATTTTAAACAGATGAAATACACCCTTTTATTTATCGCGTTGTTTCTTAGCACCATTACTCTTTATTCCCAATCTGAAAAAGAAAAAGTAGAAACCACCGTTACAAAAGACAAAATTGAAAGTCACATCTACTTTCTAGCCGATGACCTTCTAAAAGGAAGGCAAACCGGAACTCCGGAAAATAAAATTGCCGCTTCCTATTTGGCGAATACGCTTAGAGGTTATGGTGTGAAACCAGCAATAAAAAACGTTCTAAAAGGGTCAAGCACAGAAAGCTACTTTCAAGAAGTAAAATTGAACTTAATAAGCCCTGTAGATCGGTTACTTTTGGCAATAGACGGCAAGGAACTCAAGAAAAAAGTGGTAATAAAGCCGAAAAAAATGGAGTTTACGGGAGAAGCTGTTTATTTAGGTTTTGGCCTTGAAAGTGATTATAAAGGAAAAAATGTATCAGAAAAAATTGTAATTGTAAGATCCGGCGCACCAAATGTTACAGATACCCGCGCCGCATTCGGGTTGATTGAACAAAAAGAACAACTTGCAAAAGAACATGGAGCCGTTGCTGTAATTGAACTTGTAGATGCCAATGAAAAAGTTTGGGGATTTATTAATCACAGATTTAATAGCGACCGAATGGAAATTGCAGCAAATAATGAATCTAAAGATGAAAAAAAAGGGCTTGCTTATCTTTGGGTACAGGATGAAAACAACATTCAAGCGAAAGCACTTGAATCTACAAACTACTTAAGCGCAAAACTGATGATGGGAGGCGAAGATAAAAAAATAGTTATTTCTCAAAATGTAATTGGCATGGTTGAAGGAACGGATCCACAGTTAAAAAATGAATTTATTATCTATTCTGCCCATTACGACCATGTGGGCATCGGTAAACCTGATGAAACCGGTGATGTAATTTACAATGGTGCAAGAGACAATGCCGTTGGAACAACAACAGTTTTAAGTATGGCTGAAAGCATTGCAAAATACCCAACCAAACGTTCTGCATTATTTATTCTCTTTACAGGAGAAGAAAAAGGATTGTTGGGAAGCCAATATTATGTTGAAAACCCTGTCCTTCCACTAAACAAAATGGTTTACTGTTTTAATAGTGATAACGCGGGTTATAATGATACTTCCGTAATTTCCGTAATTGGATTATCCAGAACCACAGCATCTGAAAACATAAAAATAGCCGCCACAACTTTTGGTTTAAAAGCAATTGACGATGCTGCTCCAGAACAAGGACTTTTTGACCGAAGCGATAATGTAGCTTTTGCAAAAAAAGGGATCCCTGCCCCTACTTTTTCATTGGGTTTTAGATCTTTTGATGGTGACGTTACTAAGTATTACCATCAAGCTGGTGATGAAGCAGACACTTTGGATTATGACTATTTACTGAAATTTTTTGAAAGCTATGTAATGGCGGGAAGGTTGATTGCAGATGACCCCAAGACTCCAGTATGGATTTCGGGTGATAAATATGAAGCATCGGGAAAGGCTTTATACGGGAATTGACATTTTTAAACTTATTTCTCTAAAAAAAAAAGCCACGGTTTCCCGTGGCTTAATCGTGGGGATCAAAAAAAGGCAACTACAGTTTTTGAAATGTTAAGTAGTCAGTACCACCATTGCCTCCGCTAACATCAAAGAGTTCAACCCTGGTGTTTGTATATGTAACAACATCCCAATCATCATTAAATTCGTCAAAAGGCATAGCGGTTCCAAAATCTAATATTACATCAAGTCCATTGCTACTGTTTACAACACTCCAAGTTCCATTAATTGTATTATTGCTGCTTTCTGCAATCACGCTTCCATCAGGTGTAAAAGTTAATAAATAACCGTTATAATCGTTGGTTTCATCATCTCCATCGTCTATGTAGCTTTGCACATACCATTGTCCATCCATTAGAATGTTAGACAGCTCCGTGGTGGTGCCTCCGCCATTACAATCTCCGTAAGGGTTTCTTCCAAAATTTAGATAATCTGTACCACCGTTACCACCACTAACATCAATTAATTTTATGTTTTGGGCATCAAAACTGGTTACGTCCCAATCATCATTTAAATCTTCAAAAGGATCATTGCTTCCAGTTATTTCAAAATTCAGAAAAAGGTCTATTCCACTGCTGCTATTAGTTACGGACCAAGTACCATTAACCGTATTGTTCGTGCTTGTTGCAGTAACTGTTTCATTTGCATTGAATTTGAATTCATAAGCCACATAGTCACAGGTTTCATTATTCCCATCATCTTCCAATAGGTTTACATACCATACATTATTTGTCAAATTATCAGTAAATTCAGATGTATTTCCGCCACCTCCGCCACCGTTCGGAGTACGTTCGTAAGTTAAAAAATCAACACTGCCGTCACCACCACTAATGTGTTTTAATTTAATAATATCTTGAGTTGCTTCTATAATGTCCCAATCTTCATCTAGCTCATCAAAAGGATCATTTGTTCCAAAGAAAAGATTCAGATCTGGTGTATTGCTATTTGTCAAGCTCCAAGTGCCATCAACTGTATTGGAAGTACTTACTGCTTGGGCGGTATTGTCTGTTCCAAATGTAAATTCATAGCCCGAAAAATTGCTAGTTTCATCTATATCATCGAAAAAGTATGTAACAAACCAAGAACCAGTAGTCAATATGGTTTCGAAATCTGAAGGAAAACCTCCACCATTAGATGAACAACCCGAAATTAATGTTACCAATTCTGCATTGCTATTAACTTGCACGTTAGTGCCATCCTGCAATATAACACTAATAGGAAACTGTAAGGCAATATAAGTTCCGGGATCTAAAGATAGTAATAAGGCAAGTAGTTCACCATCATTGCCCACCGTTTGCGTTCCAGTTTGCTGTTGATTTGAATTGTAGATAAAGAAGGTAAGCGGATAAACAAGATCAATACAATCTATTGAAGAATTATTGTTGCCGTCCGTAGTGCGAAGCAATAAATCTCCAAGTTCGGAATTTACTGCAACTATGTTATTATTTGACTCATCAAAAGGTTGTGAATCTTCAGTTGTACAAGAGCTTACCAAAAAAATTAGTACGTAAGCTAAAAAGGTAAATTTGGTTAGTTTATTCATATTTATATATTTTATGTTTTATATGAATAGAACAGATAATCTTATAAAAACCCTACCCAAATTTTCTGTTTTTTTTGTATTAAAATGAAGAAACTCACTAATAAAAGGAATAAAAAAACCATCCCTAAATTGGATGGTTCAATTCAGAAAAGGAAAATTGATTTTTAGATTTTTTGAAAAGTTAAAAAATCTGTGCCACCATTACCACCACTTACATCGGTAAGTTCAATTTTTGAATCACTCACCGAAATAATATCCCAATCATCAGAAAGGTCTTCAAAATCTGGTGGAGAAGCAAAGAAAATATTGAAATCAGTATCACCGGACCCTCCATCATCATCGCTAGAACTGCCGTCTGTTACAGACCAAGTTCCCGTAATTGTTGAACTTCCTTTTACAGCTACCAAGGAACCATTAGCATTGAAAGTAAAAACATAACCTGTAAAATGCCCTGTTTCTTCATGATCCGAATCAAAGAAATAGGTAATTTTCCAACTTCCGCTCTGCGCAGTTGTTACGGTTTGTGTAACTGTATTGTTTTGCTGTGAACTATTATTGTCATCTTTACTGCAAGCCGAAATGGCAACAATGTAAATAAAAATGGCAATAACACTGATGATTTTACTTTTCATAGATTTCATGTTTTTTAAGGTTTATTTAATATTAAGTTTTATAATTAATTCATTTTAAAAATCAAAGTGTCTTCAATATCTCCGTGGCTATCGCGGGTTACAAAAGTTACCGAAGTTGGGGAATATTGAAGGACTTTATATTCATCATTGTCCGCTCCATTTATAGGACTGTCCATATCAAATTCAAAGTTTAATTCTTGGCCAATCACAGATACAATCCATATTCCATCTACATTTTGTGAGCCATTTGTGGCTAAAATATTTTGATTGCTGAAAAAAGTAAAATCATATCCGGCATAAT
>JAGQYZ010000026.1 GCA_020435865.1 Aequorivita sp.
TCTCAGGACTGAAACCTTTAAAACAGTTAAAAAATGCAAAACTTGGACATTAAGTTTTTGAATTATTTTAAATCAGTATTAATTAAATTTTTATTACAAAGAAACAAACAATCCGTTTATTTCTTGTAGCATTATTCGCTGGTGCAATTACACTTGGCGGCTACAAATTCTTCGAAAAAAAGGAAACCATTTCCTTCGCACCAGAACAAAGTTCAAATTTAATTCCAACTAACTTTTCTGCGACTGCCGAGGGCATGAATACAGATTTTACTGATGCCGCTGATAAAACCGTACACGCAGTTGTTCACGTAAAAAATACGACCGTAAGCCGGCAACCCACAAATATTTTTGAATACTTTCAAGGTGGTGGCCAACCTAGAGCAATGGTTGGTAGCGGTAGTGGCGTTATTATTTCGCCAGATGGTTACATTGTTACCAATAATCACGTAATCGCAAATGCGTCAAACCTTGAGGTTACACTGAATAATAATAAAACATACACAGCTAAATTGATTGGGACTGACCCAACAACAGACATAGCACTAATAAAAATTGACGGCGACGACGATTTTCCCTTTATTCCTTTTGGCGATTCTAACAATGTGAAAATTGGCGAGTGGGTTTTGGCTGTTGGAAATCCTTTTAACCTAACCTCAACCGTTACCGCTGGAATTATCAGCGCCAAGGCTCGCGATTTAAACCAATTTGATGGAAACCCACAATCCTTTCTTCAAACAGATGCTGCTGTAAATAGAGGAAACAGTGGTGGTGCATTGGTAAATACGCGCGGTGAACTGATTGGAATCAATACTGCGATTACTTCGGAAACGGGAAGTTATGTGGGGTATTCCTTTGCAGTTCCTTCCAACAACGCTCGAAAAGTAGTTGAGGATATTTTGGAATACGGAAACGTGCAACGTGGCATTTTGGGAATACAAGTGGGCAATATAAGCCCACAAGTTGTTGAAAAATATGGCATCAGCGATCCTGAAGGCGTTTTTGTTGGTGGAATTGAAAAAGGAAGCGGTGCAGATAAAGCTGGTATTAAAGAAGGTGACGTCATTAAGCAACTGGATGGGTTTAAAGTTTCAAAATTTGCTGATCTTTCTGGTTATCTTGGTTCAAAAAGACCAGATGATGTTGTTCAAGTAACAGTTCTACGTGATGGAAATGAAAAGACAATTCCTGTTAAACTTATAAAATTGGAAACTTTTTCAATTGATGATTTAGGCTTGGAAGTAAAAAATACCACTCCTGCAGAGTTAAAAGAACACGGATTAAAAAATGGAGTTGTAGTAACTCGTGCCCTATCACCCGAAGTTGCACAATATAATCTGGAAGGAATTATTATTACCAAATTAAACGATGAATCCGTAAATGATATAAACGACGTAAAACGAATAATGTCACAACGCGATTATAAAACACCCATAAAAATGACATTTATGGATACTGCCGGCAATATAAATTCATTTATATTTAGGTAAAATTGAATTGTAAAGTGATTAAAACACCGCTGAAAATCAAAACTTTCAGCGGTGTTTTTATTTTCGGTTTTTATTTCCTCACAACGATTGAAATAAGTATTTTTGCACCAAATTTAAACCCTTAAAAAATCCACCATTATGAGTTTTGATGACGTTTATGAAAAAGAACTGTCCTTTCAAACTGATCGCCGAAAAGCTTCAGTAGAATTTATTAAAATCATTAGTGACCTTTGGTATGACAAGTCCATTGAATTGGTACTTTTCCGCAACCAACTTATCGACCGCAATGTGAGTGAAATTTTAAACCTTCACGAATATGCAGGCGAATTTGTAAACAAGCCAATCTCAATTTTCGACTCTGTTGAAATTGCACAGGCCATCAAAACTTTGGATCTTCCACCAGCAAAATTGGACATTGGTAAACTTACCTATGAGTTCCATTTGGAAGATGACAAATATTCAAACGCTTTGGCATTTGTTTCAGATAAATTGAAAAACGCCAAGGAAACAAAAAACATCGTTCCTAAAGATGTGGTTCTTTATGGTTTTGGACGTATTGGGCGTTTGTTAGCGCGTGAGCTTATGACTAGAACCGGACAAGGAAACCAGCTTCGCCTTCGCGCTATCGTGGTTCGCGGAAAGATGGACCAAACCGTTTTGGATAAAAGAGCTTCATTGCTTCAATATGATTCCATTCATGGAGATTTCCCCGGAACAGTGCGTACCGATATTGAGAACAACGCTTTGATTATTAATGGAACAACTGTTCACATTATTTCTGCAAACAATCCAGAAGATATTGACTACACCCAATACGGAATTGAGGACGCGTTGGTTATTGACAACACAGGTGCATTTCGTGATGAAGAGGCATTAAGCCGCCATTTAAAAGCCAAAGGTGCTTCAAAAGTATTGCTTACTGCACCCGGAAAAGGGGTTCCGAATATTGTTCATGGTGTAAACCAAAACGAATACGACCCAAATAAAGTTGATATTTTTTCAGCTGCATCTTGTACCACAAATGC
>JAGQYZ010000453.1 GCA_020435865.1 Aequorivita sp.
AGACAACATTTTTCTGCCAAAACTGCGGCGCCCAATATGCGAAATGGCAGGGACAGTGCAATTCCTGTAAAGAATGGAACACCATAGCCGAAGAAGTAATCCAAAAAGCCGAAAAGGTTAGCTGGAAGTCATCCGAAAACACTTCCAAGAGAGTTGCCAAACCACAGCGCGTTTCAGAAATTTCAACACAAGCTGAAGCGAGGCTGAATACAAAAAACAACGAATTGAACCGTGTGCTCGGTGGCGGATTGGTTCCCGGTTCGTTAACGCTTTTGGGAGGCGAACCTGGAATTGGTAAAAGCACATTGATGCTTCAGATTGCGCTCCAACTACCGTATAAAACACTGTATGTTTCTGGCGAAGAAAGCGCACAGCAAATTAAAATGCGGGCAGAACGTATTCAACCGATTTCTGAAAATTGTTTTATTCTTACCGAAACAAACACACAAAATATCTTTAGAAATATTGAAGAAATTGAGCCGGATATCGTAATGATAGATTCCATTCAAACAATTCATACAGATTATATTGAAAGCACTGCAGGAAGCATTTCACAAATTCGTGAAACTACTGCCGAGCTTATAAAATTTGCAAAAGAAACCGCAACACCGGTAATTTTGATCGGGCACATAACCAAAGATGGAAACATCGCCGGGCCAAAAATTTTGGAACATATGGTAGATACGGTCTTGCAATTTGAAGGCGACCGAAACCACATTTACAGAATTCTTCGGGCTAATAAAAACCGTTTCGGAAGTACAAACGAATTGGGTATTTACGAAATGCAAGGCAGTGGTCTGCGCGAAGTTTCAAACCCTTCGGAAATATTGATTTCAAAAAATGACGAAGATTTAAGCGGCACTGCAATCTCCGCAACTTTGGAAGGCATGCGCCCGTTGATGATTGAAATTCAAGCCTTGGTAAGCAGTGCGGTTTATGGAACGCCGCAAAGAAGTGCTACGGGCTACAACGCAAAACGTTTGAATATGATTCTCGCAGTTTTGGAAAAACGCGCAGGGTTCAAACTGGGTGCAAAAGACGTTTTTTTAAATGTAACGGGAGGAATCACCGTTGATGATCCCGCGATTGATTTGGCAGTGGTTGCAGCGGTACTTTCTTCAAATATTGACATTGCCATTGACAAACGACTTTGCTTTGCAGCTGAGGTTGGTTTGGCTGGAGAAGTTCGTCCTGTTACTCGTGTGGAGCAACGTATTTTGGAAGCCGAAAAACTCGGTTTCACCTCCATCGTTATTTCAAAATATTGCAAAATTCCAAAGCAAAATTTTCATATAAATATCATCAAAGTGGCGAAAGTTCATGATGTGGTGCACCATCTTTTTGAATAAGTTTTTAACACTTCATTGGGCTATAAAACTTTAGATAGCTATTACCTTTAGATGCCAATTCTAAAAAATCATTATGTCCATTTTTTCCAAAATAAAACAGGTGCTACATTTAATGAAGGATATTGATCTTGATGCGCTCGGTAAGTTGTCGCAGAAAGTTGATCTTTCAGAAATCATGAAAACCGTTGGCGAACTCGACGATCGCCAATTGGTAGGATTGATGCGGATGCTGAAACATAAAGGCGGAAAAAAGGGGCAGCATAAATTGCCGCCGATTGATGGCGATTTTTATGATTTAAGTTTAAAACTTTCACCCGAACAACGCGAACTTCAGATAAAAGTGCGCAATTTTATGGAAGATGAAATAAAGCCCATTGCCAATGAATACTGGAACAAAGCAGAATTTCCTTTTGAGATTATCCCAAAAATGGCAAAATTAAATATCTGTGGACTTACCTATGATGGCTATGGCACCCCAGATCAAACCTACGTAATGGAAGGAATAATAGCGATGGAACTTGCACGGGTGGATGTTTCCATTTCTACATTTTTTGGGGTGCACAGTGGTTTGGCAATGGGTTCAATTTATATCTGCGGAAGCGAGGAACAAAAACAGGAATGGTTGCCGAAAATGGCCAAAATGGAACTTATTGGTGCTTTCGGCCTTACAGAACCCGATGTGGGCTCGGCCGTTGCGGGCGGTTTAGGAACAACGTGCAGACAAGAGGGCGATGAATGGGTTTTAAACGGCCAGAAAAAATGGATCGGCAACGCTACCTTTGCTGACGTTACCATTATTTGGGCGCGGGATGAGGCATCTGATCAAGTGAAAGGTTTTTTGGTTCGGAAGGGAAATCCAGGCTTTAAAACTGAAAAAATTGAAAATAAAATGGCCCTCCGGACTGTTCAAAATGCTTTGATAACAATGACAGATTGCCGCATTCCAGAAAGCGACCGACTTCAAAAGTGTGATTCTTTTAAAGATACGGCAAAGGTGTTGCGAATGACTCGGGCTGGAGTAGCTTGGCAGGCTGTGGGTTGCGCAAGAGGTGCTTA
>JAGQYZ010000454.1 GCA_020435865.1 Aequorivita sp.
CTTCCGTAGCGCATTGCCAAGGCAACGGGAATAGTGGTTTTTTTTTGAATTTTTTTCTGAAGTCTTTCTGAAATTACAATCAACGGTGAACCCTCTTCCCACCATATACGCTGATAGGCTTCAGCGGATTTTTTTGGACGGGTATTCAAAATAATTCCCCGGACCAAAAACGAACGGAACCAAAAAGGAACATCAATAACCCGAGGATCCATCAAAAATTCATCGAGGTATTTTTTTACGTCTTTTGGGTTGGTGCTGTCCGGCGAACCGAGATTTACAAGGAGGACTCCTTTCATGAGTAGCAATTTTTTTGAAAAACAAAATTAGGCTTTTATAATTGAACCTTCAAAGTGTGAAGGGCTATTTAAAATTATGGTGTGATTGGCAAAGCTTATGTTTTCTATAAGGATCCTTAATTGATTTAGTGTCTTAAAAAAAACCCCCAACATTTCCTTTTTCTTGGAAAAGCGGGGGTTCTTCAAAGGAACAATCTATTAAATCTTTAAATTATAATTTATGTAATCAAAAATTCAATCGTTCTCAATCTAAACTAACTATTAACCTAACCAATTATTTTAATTCCGTTATAAAATCAGCTTTCGGGGTGCGCATCTTTTTCATATTTACCAGCCAGTCTTCTGCTTCATCGCGGTAGCCTAACGTTAATATCAAGGTGCTGCAATAGCCTTGTTCTTTTAAGCCTAATAATTCATCTACCGCTGCAGGCGTAAATCCTTCCATAGGCGTAGCATCTACCTTTTGCTCGGCTGCGGCTGCTATGGCCAAACCGAAAGATATATATGCCTGCTTTGCTGCGTGATTTGTATGCCATTCCTGGCTTTGGGGTTCATACATTCCCCAAAGCTTTTCCTTGTAAGCATCCATCGTTTCGTGTGGCAATCCTCGCTCATCCATAGTAAAATTGAAAACAGATTCTATTCTGTCCAAGGTATATCCATCCCAAGCAGCAAAAACTAATACATGCGAAGCATCCAAAATCTGACTTTGGTCCCAAGCTACAGGTTTTATTTTCTGCAATAACTCTTTGTTCGAAATCACGAATATCTTATATGGCTGAAGCCCTGATGACGAAGGAGCCAATCTTGCCGCTTCCAGTATATAATCTAACTTTTCCTGTGGAATGGTTTCGCCATTCATCTTTTTTGTAGCGTAACGCCACTGTAAATCTTCTACTAAATTCATAGCTAAATGCTTTTTTAATTATTCAGTTTATCCCAAAGTTTCTCGGCAACCAATTCAGAAGAGGCTGGGTTTTGACCGGTAATTAAAAGACCATCTTCAACTGCATATGCAGCCCAATCGCCACCTTTTGAGTATTCCCCTCCATTTTTCTTTAGCATGTCTTCTACCAAAAATGGAACAACATCTGTTAGTTGCACAGCTTCTTCTTCACTATTAGTGAATCCAGTAACCTTTTTTCCTTTTACTAAAGGCGCGCCATTGGCTGCTTTTGTGTTTTTGAAAATTGCGGGAGCGTGGCATACTGCTGCCACTGGTTTATTATTGTTATAAAACGATTCAATAAGTGCAACAGAATTTTTGTCTTCTGCTAGATCCCATAACGGACCGTGACCTCCTGGGTAGAACACTGCGTCAAAACCTGCTTGGTCAACCGTTTCTAATTTTAATGTATTCGCTAGAATTTTTTGAGTCTCTTTGTCACCATTAAAACGAACTGTTGCCGGAGTTTGTGCATCTGGGGCTGCACTCTTAGGGTCTATCGGGGGTTGTCCACCTTTTGGAGAGGCAATTGTAATTTCAACGCCTTTATCTTTTAACAAATAATACGGGGCTGCAAATTCCTCAATCCAAAATCCTGTTTTCTCGCCAGTGTTTCCCAAATCGGAATGGCTTGTCAATACAAATAATACCTTTTTCATAGTTTGTTTTTTTAAAGTGTTTGATATTTCAGTTTTAGAATTGGCTTCTTGCTTATTTCCGCAAGAAGTAAAACCTGTGGCAATAACCACTGCTAATAATATCATTTTGTGTTTCATAATAGTTTTGGAAATGTTCAAATAAGAATAATTTACTAATTATATATTCCAACTTCTTTTTTATCTAATACAAAGTTAGGGGGCGTACCTTACAAAAAAGTTGACCTATGGTAATAAACTACTCCTGCACCAATTCCTTGCGGATCCGGCTCAGGCTTTGGGTTGTGATGCCCAGATACGAAGCAATGTGGTAATTTTTAACGTTTTGTTCTATGTTTGGATAGGTCTGAATAAAACTTAAATAGCGTTTTGTAGCTGATTGGGATAGGTTTGCAATAATCCTTTTTTGGAAAGAAGCGAAGCTGCGTTCCATCTTCTTCCTGAAGTAAGACTCTAACTGAGGTATGGCTTGGTAGAGAGATTCCATATCATTTTTAGATATTTTGTAGAGCGTAGCTTCCTGAATGCATTCAATATGCATTAGGGCTTTGCTGCTGTTGAAGAAAGCGGTATAGTCGCTGATCCACCAATCTGATATTGCAAATTGCACGGTGTGTTCTTTGCCGTCGGGAGCTATATAATAGGTGCGCAGGCATCCCTCGGCCACGTAATATTGGTCGTGCACATACTGACCCGCTTCCAATAACAAGCTGTTCTTGGGAAGGTGAAGTTTTTCAAAACTACGCACCAATAGTTGGATTTCTTCTGGGTTGAAGGAGAGATCTTTGAATATGGTGGTTACAACTTCAGTTTCTAAGGTCATAGTTAGCTTAAAATTATATAGAAGAATTTGTAAATAATTATTGCTGGTTTATGCTATCCCCAAAAGATACTTTTTAAGCATTCAACCCCATCAAAAACTTCTTGGGTGTA
>JAGQYZ010000455.1 GCA_020435865.1 Aequorivita sp.
CTTTGCGGCCAGCAAATCATTACTGTAATCTGAAAAAACAAAATTTGCGTTTCTGCCCATTTCATTGCTATAAAGCGGAAGCAACGGACGAATTAAATCTTGGTATCCTTGGAGATCGAGATAGGTATAATAAATTTCTTTGGCGCCGGCAGGGCTGTTTTCTTTTTTCAGAAAAGCAATGTGGCGAGTGTCTTCATCCTTCGCTTTTAGAAAAGCTTCTTCTAAAAGACGGATGTGTGCGTCATATTCCTTTGCGCCTTTATCTTTTTGAAGTTTTTTTACGGCTAGTTCTATGGCTTGGCTATAATTACCTTGAGAAACAAACTTTTGAGTGCGCTTCACGCTACTGCAAGAAATGCTGAAAAGAGCTGTGAATACTAGTATGTAAAAAGCCTTCATACCGAAATTAATTTGGTTATGAAGGCTAAAATACAATAGTAGTGCCAAATATTATTGCTTGATGGCTGGTAAAAGTTTTGTGCGGCATTCCCCGAAACCAATCCGAACGTTTTCGTTTTCACAAAATCCTTTTAAAATAACAGTATCATTGTCATTTATGAATTTACGTTCTGAGCCATCAGAAAGTTTAATGGGTTTTTCCCCGCGCCAAGTTAACTCTAGCATGGAGCCATAAGAATCTGGCGTTGGACCTGAAATAGTACCGCTTCCCATCATATCGCCACTGTTAACATTACAACCATTAATGGTGTGGTGCGCCAATTGTTGGCTCATATTCCAGTACATATATTTAAAGTTAGAAGAAGAAATTTTTGTTTCAGAACCTTTTTGGGGAGCAATGTAAACTTCAAGTTTAATATCGTAGCTCTTTTTTCCTTTATATTGAAGATAGGGCAGTTGCTCCATTTCAGGTTTTGGCCCTTCCACTTTAAAAGGTTGCAGTGCGTCCAAGGTTACAATCCAAGGTGAAATGGACGAAGCAAAGTTCTTTGCTAAAAATGGTCCAAGTGGAACGTATTCCCACTTTTGGATATCGCGTGCGCTCCAGTCGTTGAAAAGCACCAATCCAAAAATATATTCTTCTGCTTCATTAACAGGAATTGGTTCTCCCAAAACGTTTGCGTCTGTAGTGATAAAAGCCATTTCCAGTTCAAAATCTACCAATTTTGAAGGCCCGAAAACTGGTTCGGTAGCACCGTCTGGCATGGTTTGCCCCCAAGGTCTGCGTGCGTTTATTCCGCTTGGAATTATGGAAGAGCTTCTTCCGTGGTAACCTACTGGAATGTGAAGCCAGTTAGGCATAAGCGCGTTTTCTTTTCCACGGAACATAGTTCCCACGTTTGTTGCATGTTCTTTACTGGAATAAAAATCAGTATAATCTCCCACTTGCACTGGAAGCTGCATTTCAACTTCATCCAATGTGAAAAGTATGTGTTTTCTATGCTCTTTATTGTCGCGAAGTTTTGGGTTTTCTGCATCAAAAATTTCAGCGATTCGGTTTCTTACTAAGCGCCACGTTTTTCTTCCATCACTTATAAAATCGTTTAAAGTATCCTGAAGAAATATATCATCAGTAAGTTCAATTCCTTTGAAATAACCCAATTGATGGAGTGCACCAAGGTCAATGGCATAATCGCCAATACGAGTTCCAATGGTAATAATATCGTCGCGCGTCAAGAAAACACCGAAGGGTATGTTTTGAATAGGGAAATCAGTATCAGGCGCTGTGTCGAGCCAGGTTTTGCGTTTGGGATCGTTGGCAGTAATGGGCATGTTAAAAGTTTTTTGTTATAAATAAAACTAAGTAAAATAATTCAAAATCAATGAATTAATAATGTTTGAAATTTTATTTACAGTTTGGGTTTTGTTAGTAAAATTCTTCATCAAATATATATATTTCATGATAGTTACCGAATGTAATTAGTATTTTTGGATTTAATTAACTTTCAATAAAGTTTGTTGTTCCGTATACATACTTTTGAAGCTGTAATTTCCATAAATTTTAAACCTTAAAATAAAAAAAATAAACATTTTCTATGCAACGCGACGAACAAATTTTTGAACTTATAGAAGACGAAAAACAACGTCAAATTAACGGTCTGGAGCTAATTGCTTCAGAGAATTTTGTAAGCGACCAAGTAATGGAAGCCGCTGGTTCTGTTTTAACAAATAAAT
>JAGQYZ010000456.1 GCA_020435865.1 Aequorivita sp.
TTTTCCTCTTGCCGGTTTTGGCTCATCATAATCACCGGAGCTTGCAATGCAGCCAAGCAGGATAAAATTAAATTCAGAAGAATAAAAGGATATGGATCAAATGCTTTGCTGGCCAAGAAAATAATGTTGATGCACATCCACAAAAAGATGAAAACGACAAAAATAATTATGAATTTCCAGCTTCCACCAAAACTCGCAACATTATCCGCCAATCGCTGTCCAAAGGAGATTTTTTCATCTTCAGAAATTGTATCAATTTTATCAGAAATAGTCTCATGATTCTGAATACTCTTAAGTACATCTTCCTCCAAAGTAGATAACTCTCCCACTTCTTTTATTAAATAGGAGGCTAAATACTTTTCACGGTATTGGTTCAATTCTGAAATGGAAATAACGCTTTTACGAGAAAAATTTGGGTAATCATTTTTTATTAATTTAAATATAGATTCTCGTATGGTGGCTGCAAGAATTTTTTCAGCTTCAGGAATTTGCTGTTTTGAAATAGAGCTTATGAATGTTTTCATATATTAATCTTTGGAAAAACTGTTTCTATCTAATTGATTATCGTAAAGCAAAAAAAGAATCTCTTCGCTTTTCACTTCGGTCTCTTCACTATTTTTGAAATTTGCGCTATTTTACCTTGATAATTGATCATAAATTGTCTAATGCTCAGTTTCAGCATGCAACTTTTCAAGGTTTTGTTTTAATTTGTGTTTTTCTTCAGTTTTCATTATCTACTTGAGATTTCAAAAATAATATGTTAGATGTAAAGATAGGTAAAAAGCAAAATGGCCAATACCACCAAAATAATTGTGATTACTATCTTCCATGTTTATTCATACAATTAGTTTTTAATTTTTTATAAATAGGAACCGTATTCAACGGTTGGATATATTTCTTCAAAAGACTTTATCTGGTTATTCACTTTTTTATGGATAAGACCTCGGTGCAACTGGTCTAAATTTGAGCAACCTGCTGCCGCAAAAAGCTCAAGAAAGTCTTTTACTGTTTCATGTTGATAGTTTTTTACGCGCTTCCACTTATCTTCTACTACTAACCCACGCATTAGTTTCGGATTGTTTGTAGTAACGCCTGTTGGACATTTATTGGTGTCACATCTAATGGCTTGAATGCAACCCAGAGCCAACATCATTCCTCTTGCCGAATTGCATATATTGGCGCCCATACAAAGTGCTTTAAAAATATCGAAAGCGGTAAATATTTTGGTTGCCGTAATCACTTTTATATCTTTTTTTAATCCATAGCCATTTAAAGTGTCAACTACAAATATTAAAGCGCTTTCCCAAGGCATTCCCACATAATTTGAAAAATCTATGGGGGCAGCGCCGGTTCCGCCTTCTGCTCCATCTACGGTTATGAAGTCTGGTTTTATTCCTGTTTCTACCATAGCTTTACAAATATCAATAAATTCCTTTTTGTTACCAATACAGAGTTTAAATCCTATTGGTTTGCCATTAGACAAATCTCGCAATTGTTGGATCCATTGGCATAGGCCTTTTGCATCATTAAAAGCAGTATGGCTTGGGGGCGAAATAATATCGGTATGGGGTTTTACACCACGTATTTTTGCAATTTCATCATCATTTTTTGCAGCAGGAAGTACACCTCCGTGGCCTGGTTTTGCTCCTTGAGATATTTTAATCTCAATCATTTTTACTTCTGGATAGGCAGCTTTTTCCTTTAGTTTTTCTGCTGAAAAATTTCCGTCTTCAGTTCTACATCCAAAATAGCCCGTACCTATTTCATAAACCAAGTCGCCTCCTTTTCTATGGTATTCAGATATGCCACCCTCTCCTGTGTCGTGAAAAAAATTTCCTGCCTTTGCGCCCATATTCAATGCCATAACCGCATTCTTGCTTAAAGCCCCAAAGCTCATTGCGGAAATATTGAAAATACTGGATGAATAAGGTTGTTTACAGTCTGGACCACCTACTAAAACCCGAGGGGGTTCTTCCAACTGTTTTGCTGCATATATACTGTGTTCCATCCACTCATAACCCTCTTCTTCCACATTTAACTCTGTACCGAAAGGATGGGTTTCTTTTTCTAGTTTGGAACGTTCGTAGATATAGGTTCTGTGGTTTTTATCTATGGGCTTACCATCCGTATCCGACTCTACAAAATATTGATGGATCTCTGGGCCTATCATCTCGAGTAAAAAGCGCATATGACCTAGTACAGGGAAGTTGCGCAATATAGAATGTTTTTTTTGAGTAATATCATAAATACCTATACCGAAAATGAGAATCCCCAAAATGGAAAAACCCCAGATAGGCCATACGGCAGTACAGGTTATAATTACTATTATAAACAAAGCAATGAATGTAAATCTTATGGCTTCTTTCATCTGTATAAAATATTTGATA
>JAGQYZ010000457.1 GCA_020435865.1 Aequorivita sp.
CTTTCAATTTCGGCAGCATAAGTTTCCGCTTTTTCGAAATCGGTTTCGGTAAGCAAGGTTACTGCATGATTTCCGTGTTTCATCCGTCCGGCGGCATTGATTCGTGGGGCGATGATAAAAACCACATCGGTAATGGTGAGGATTTCCTTTTTAATTTGCTTTAAAATTGCCTGTATTCCAGTTCGTGGATTGCTGTTTATCACTTTCAAGCCATAATGCGCCAGTATTCTATTTTCGCCTGTGATTGGTACAATATCGGCAGCAATAGCTGTTGCAACGAGATCTAAATAAAGCAGTAAATCTTCAATCTGCAATCCTCTTTTTTCGGCTAACGCCTGAATCAACTTAAACCCAACGCCACAGCCGCAGAGTTCTTTGTATGGATATTCACAATCTTCCCGTTTTGGATCAAGCACGGCAACGGCTTTTGGAATTTCGTTTCCAGGGCGGTGGTGATCGCAGATTATGAAATCGATTTTTTTTTCGGAAGCGTAGGCAACTTTATCAATGGCTTTTATACCGCAATCCAAAGCAATAATTAACGAAAAACCATTATCCTCGGCGTAGTCAATTCCTTTGTATGAAACGCCGTAGCCTTCGTCATATCGGTCAGGGATGTAGGTTGAAACATTTGGGTAATAACTTTTTAAATAGGAAGAAAGTAGTGCCACGCTCGTGGTGCCGTCAACGTCATAATCGCCGTAGATTAAAATGTTTTCTTCGTTTTCAATGGCTTTTTCAATTCGGAGAACGGCTTTGTCCATATCCATCATCAAAAAAGGATTGTGAAGATCTTCTAGACTTGGACGGAAAAATTTTTGTGCTTCCTCAAAAGTTTCTATACCACGTTGTACCAAAAGGGATGCGATTATAGATTCCACATTCAAGGCTTTTGAAAGTGAATTTACTTTTTTGGGATCGGGTTTTGGTTTTAAGGTCCAGCGCATATAAATAGTAAGTTCCAAAGTTTAAAATTACAAACAATGGATTGGTTGTGATTATTAATTTTAAAGGGGAGAAGTGTAAAATTACAAAATTATAGTTATAGTTTAAGAGTCTTCTGTATTTGATAATTTAGTATCTTGTAGGAATAATTCTCCCCGTAACCTTTAAATTTTAAGATTATGAAAAAATATTTACTTTTTTTAGTGGGGATCGTGTCACTTGTTTCTTTTGGGCAGGATGGTAGTTTGGATACTTCGTTTGGGGATGGGGGAATATTACAAACTGACATTGATGGCGATTCAGATATGGCCGTCTCAATAGGACAGCAAGCAGATGGAAAACTTTTGGTTGCTGGAAAATTTATAATGCAGGGCCAGGAATTTCCTTCAATTGCAAGATATACTTTAGATGGTTTATTGGATGCTTCTTTTAGCGATGACGGCGTAGCATTTATAACGGATATAGAATACCAATTTGGATCCTTTACCAAGATAATGTCTCAAAGTAATAACAAGCTTATTGCTGGGGCCACATTTAATATAAATTCAGAAGAGAAATATATAATTCATCGTTTTTTAGAGGATGGCACTGTCGATACAAATTATGGCGATAATGGTAAAATAATAATATTTCCTGAAAAGATGTATGGTGGAGATTTTCTATTGCTGAACGACGATTCTCTTTTGGCGGGTGGAATAGTTTATGAGAATAACAAACGTAAAGTTGGATTGAAAAAATATTTAGCAAATGGCACATTGGATACTTCATTTGGAAACAATGGAATTGTTATAACCGACGCGGGAGATGATTCGAGTGCTGTGATAAAAATGGCTTTTGGGCCTGAAAATTCAGTTATTGTGTTTGCAACCAGCGAGAGTAATGGTGTTTACTCTAAGATATTACTTCGCTATACATCTGATGGATTGCTAGATACCTCTTTTGGAAACAATGGACTAGTTTCAATTGTAACTGAGCCAGATTTTATTGCAAATAATATGGCAGTTTATAATGATGGTAAAGTGGCGATTACTAGTAATTTTTATGATTATCAGCTAGAACAGATGTCAAACCGTATTCTGAGATATCTTCCAAACGGAAACTTAGATACAACTTTTGGAAGCAATGGCTCTTTAAACCCTGGGATCAATAATTTTTTAATTCGTAAAATTGAAGCTCAACAGAATCAACGATTACTAGTCTTTGGGGAGCTTACTGATTTTTTTGAAGGTGGAGGCCCGTTTTTTATGATTAGGTATAAACTAGGAGGATATGTGGACACAAGCTTTAACTTTAACACAAACTCTTCTGAAGTTTTTGTTTCTGATATGATCTTGCAGCAGGATGGTAAAATTGTTTGTTTGGCTAATACAGCATGGTATAATGGTCAAGAAGATATCATTATTGAACGACATTTTAATAATCCTTTATCAGTTCCCGAATTCGAAAACCAAAAAATAACCGTTTACCCAAATCCTTCAAATGGAATTTTCACCATTGAACGCGAATTCTATTCTGAAAAAGAAGCTTATCAAATCACAGATGTTACCGGAAAAATTATTTCCACGGGTGAATTAGGTGATAAGCAAAGCCAAATAGATCTTTCTACTGCCCAAAGCGGAGTTTATTTTCTGAGAACTTCAAATAGCGTTTTCCGATTACTGAAAAATTAAAGCAGGTCTTATTTCTCTCGTGAATTTGGAAATAGCGAGTGGCATTTTGTATTTTCGGACTTCAAACGATTTTAACTATGCCATTAGTAACTCCACTTTCTTCAAACCACGACGCCGAAACAAAGCAATTGGCTGAATTTTTTAACGAAACACTTGGCTTTTGCCCAAACAGTGTGCTTACTATGCAGCACAGGCCAGCGATCAGCAAAGCATTCATAAATCTGAATAAAGCTGTAATGGCGAATGAGGGTCGGGTTACTTCAGCTTTAAAAAGAATGATTGCTTGGGTGAGTAGCAACGCCACAGGTTGCCGCTATTGCCAAGCACACG
>JAGQYZ010000458.1 GCA_020435865.1 Aequorivita sp.
TTTTGATAGACTTTGGTTTCCAGTTCCATTAATTCGGGGAGGCTTGTTTTTCTTTGGGGCTAAGATAATGATTTTGGGGAATTCGGGATTTGTTAATTTGTTAATTTGGGGGTTGGGTTCTCGATACTATTTATAAAACCTAATCGGTTTTTTAAATCACTCGAACTGACAAGGTTCTCGATATACTTCGACAAGCTCAGTACAGGCTTTTTTTTCCGCTGTCGCTGCACGGAAAACACTCGAACTGACAAGGTTCTCGATACTATTTATCTTGCCTTGCAGGCAATCTAAATCACTCGAACTGACAGGGTTCTCGGTTTTATGTTGTCGGTTGTCTGGCCTGCCCGCCTTTATTTTTTAAATCGAACGGCAAGCGGGCTAAACCGGAGCTTGTTATGGATGGGTTTCAGAAAAAAATGCTCCGGCCCTAAAGGGTGTTTTTTTGATGTTCGGGATGGGCGCAAAAAAAAACCCCGCTTGTGGCTAGTTGTATTTGCGGGGGTGTTCTGAAATACTTGAAATGTTATTTAACCTATTTGCTCTTGTTAAGCAATAGCTGTACTTGGGATTCTAATTTGTTAATCCGTGTTTCTAGTGCTTCAATGGTTTTTTGTTGTTCTTGAATGGCTTCAGTAAGTATAGGTATTAAACCAGTATAATTTACCATATAATATCCAGATACTGATTCCATTTTTTTATAAGGTTCAATTTTTTCAATAGGATTTGGTATATTTTTCGAAACCACTAACTCTGGAAAAATTTCAATTAATTCTTGAGCTATAAAACCATAAGACTTTTCGTTAGGGTTAAAGCCCATCCCTAAAAATTCTCCTGTACGCCAATTGTATGATTTTGGTTGTAACTGCATAATTTTTTGAAGCATACTTTCTCCGTTATTTAAAGATACTATATTGGTTTTCCATCTTTTGTCTGATGCCAGATAAAAACCAGAGGTAGAACCTACATCTCCATTAAATAATCCTGCCCATCCGGAAGAAAAAGAATTTGTTGAGCCATAAACTCCAATTGCTAGTCCCGTATTATCACCATTAATGTTTATTCCACGAATAGCAGTACCATCCGCATTATTGGTTCCTACCTCCAAAACGGGAAAATCATTATTTCCATCATCTGTATTAAAAATAGCCAATGCTGCACCATCTCCGGAATTTTCAAAAACCGACATAGGTGTAAAATTTAACCCAGAAGAGGTGCCTTGCCCGAGTACATTTAATTTGTCAATAGCTACACTTCCATAGGTGGATAAAGAAGGATTAGTGGTGCCAATACCAAATGCTCCGTTTTGGTCTATTCTTGCATTTTCTGAGCCATTTGTACTAAAACCTAATTGATTATTTGCCGGCCTAAACATCCCTGTTGAGGAACTAGCATTCCAGGAATAAGTAGGCTGACTTGCACTGCCATTATTATAACTTCGCAGTCTTCCGTTGGTAGAAAAATCAAACCTATCGGTATTATTTGTACGAATGCGCAATGATACATTATCCGTTGTCCCCAAGAAATTGGTTCCAGCCGTAGTACCAGCATTACCAGTAAGTGTCCAATCATTGCTTGGCACAGAGGCCGAAGCAATTCGCACCCACTGCGAGCCATCATTGTAATAATAGCCAGGGGTAACATCGCCAGCTGTGTTTTTGTTATACACTACCATGCCCTGCACGTGGGCGGTCATGGGCGCAAAATTGGATGTATTTACAAGGTTTACCCTTGGCAGTAACAGACCCTTCGTAGTTGTAGTGGCATCTCCAATTTCAAGAAGTGCATCGTTATTTGGATTAGTATTTCCAATACCAACCTGGGCTAACGTATTAAATGAAAAAAGTAAAAAAAGGCAGATAATAATAAAACCTCGCCCCTGGGGAGTGTACATGAATTTCATAATAATAATTTTAAATAAAACAAAATTGTTATGATAAGGGGCATAACAATAATATGCAACCCTTAGAAAAAATGCAAGTTTTAAAGGGTTTAGTTAGCCTTACGGACGTTTCGTTGCGAAATCTTTAAAATATCCGTTAAGATGTTTTTTAATTTCGATGAACGATTTTTTTACGTAGGAAAATACCTATGTGCAACTACTTGAAATGTAGGACATTTGAAACTTTAACATTTCAAAATCATTAAAATGAGGGAAAATTCTTCTGAAAAGGGACTTTTGGTTGTTGGTTATTGATAAATTTACAATTCACTTTTCACGTCTCACAAATCCCTCCCAAGTAAGCTTTAAGCCATCTTTTACCGAAAACAATGGGTCATAGCCCAAAAGGGTTTTTGCCTTGTCGATATTTGCCAGCGAATCGCGTACATCGCCTTTGCGGGGAGGGCCGTAAATGGGTTTTATAGTTTTACCTGAAATAGTTTGGAGGTCATTCCACAGGGTGTTCAAACTTATCCTATCGCCATAGGCCACATTGAAAACCTCATTGACAGCGGTTTCTTCAGCAAAAAAGGCACGGAGGTTTGCCTGTACGGCATTCTGCACAAAAGTGAAATCGCGGGTCTGTTCGCCATCACCATTCATTGTTGGCGCTTTTTCATCTTTTAGTGCCTGCATAAAAAGTGGAATTACCGCAGCATACGCTCCAGTTGGGCTTTGGTTGGGACCAAACACATTAAAGTAGCGCAGGCCGATGGTTTGGGTGCCGTAGGTTTTGAAAAACACATCGGCATAGAGTTCGTTTACCAACTTGGTAACTGCATAAGGAGAAAGCGGTTTTCCTATGGTTTCCTCAACTTTTGGAAGGTTTTTGCTGTCGCCATAGGTAGAACTAGAGGCCGCAT
>JAGQYZ010000459.1 GCA_020435865.1 Aequorivita sp.
TTTGGTTGCTTAACAGTTTGCCTTCTATGTTGAGGATTTTGATTGTTAGATTTTCTGTGGTGCTTTTTGAAGTTAAAAAAAGTTCATTTTTTGCGGGGTTTGGATGGATTGAAAATTGCAAACTATAAAAATCTTGATTGGATAAAAGGTGATCGTCATAAATGGCATGGTCTCCACTTGCCGAGGTTATTGTTAATCTTTTATTGCCATCGTTATCTGTTTCAATTAAATATACAAATGGATTTGGCTGATTGCTGTAATAAAAACTAAAATAAAGCAATTCGAAATCTGTATTTTCCTGAATATTACAGGAGCCCAATGTTTGCTCCAAATAGGTAAAGGTAAAAACTGGATTGACCATATCGTATACTAAGAGGCCATCCAGATTATTACATACGAAAGTATCGAATGCATCAGCACTGTCTCCGTTAGATATGGCATAGAAACGAGCCTGTACTGACTCTACTTCCGTATTAACGGGAGGAAAATTATCCTGCCCGTTAATTATAACATTTTGGAGATACCAAGTATTTTCAAAAAGTTGAGGGTCTTGTGCAGAGCTTGTGTGAAAAACAAGTATAGCAAGGAATAAAATTATATATTTAATGATTTCGGAGGTATTATTATTGTTTAGCTAATGTTTTGGATTGCTGTATCTGGCCATTGCATACCAGTGCCACGGAATAAAGCCCTGCTGGATAGGATGAAATGTCCAAGTTGGTATGGAATTCGGTAGTGTCTAGAATATAATTGTTGGAAGTACCATTGGAAGTATTGGTTACCATCAAATATGCTGAAGTGGCATCTTCAGCATCATAATTAACCACCACAGCGTTAGATGCAGGATTGGGAACAAGCGATTGCAAAAGGTAGGGGTTTACCGTTACTTCAACTTCATCATAGTCCTTGAAACCATCTAAATCTGTAATTATTTCAAGTTTATAGGTTTGGGTTACGTCTGGGGAAACGGTAAGATCAGTTCCGGTATAAATAAGGTTGCCATCTGGATCGTACCAATTGTAAACCGCAGCTTCATTTATTTGGCCTGCATTTATTGTAACGCTTTCGTTTTTGTTTATATCCTCATCGGTTCCAGCATCGGCATCAAAAGCAGGTCTTGGCCGTTTGTGTACTTCGTAGGTCTCACCCCCAATAATTTCATTGGTAACGGCATCTCGCTGAATTACATGGTATACAAAGTCATTTTTGGTTGTCAATTGTGAGGTTAAGAAATTGAACTTGACATACACTGTTCCAATTTCGTTGGGATCAAACAGAATGTTGTTGAACGTCATATTGTTTCCGGTGGCAATTTTTTTGCCCGGCACTTTTGTGGAATCATAATTTAGGCCTTGGTTGCCGCCCCTTGACCAAGCATCATAAAAAATGGAGTCCATTTCTATACTTACCTCTGCCTCATCATAAATGGCCTGACCGGGTTCGTTGGTGTCTTTAATAAATTGAAGGTTAAATGCTTTTATAGTTGAAAATGGATTGCTGACTGCAACAACACCTCCTATCTGTGAAGTTGTGTTTGGATAAAGATCAACAACTGTAGTATTTTTCCAAGCTATGTTATTGTTGTTTTTAACGTTCTGTGTAATGGCACTTACTTCTGGAAAGGTCATGGGGTCGTCCGTGGATTCTATCCTGCTTAGAAGGCAAAAATGCCAGGGATTACCCTGATTAATATTTATATAATCCTGAGGGTTGGGTACGAACCATTCAAACTCAATAATTGCTTCTTCGCCAGGTTCTAAAACAGGAATATTAAGTGTGCCTACTTCTTCGCCCATCAAGATATTCTCATGTGTTACAGGATCCTCAATATACATCGTGCCATTCCAATTCTGTGGCCAAAAAAGTGTTGTATTGGCCTTTGCCCAATATAGTTTTAAAATATCGTTGCCTGAAGATGTTACGCAACTGTTGTTGGTTACGCGAACATACACATAATTTGGGCTGCTGGTGTTATATATAGGATTTTCATGTTCTTGTATATTGCGGCCATCATTTAGGTTACGCACCCATATATCATTACTCCTCCATAAATATTCCGTTGTGGTATCTGGTTCAGTGCCGTCATCTTCCTCTGAATTCCGAACCATCAAATCCAGTTCTGGGTTTGGGTTTAGCATACATTGGGCTTCCTTTACAGCACGGTAGGCATTTACTCTACCTGTTCCAAGGAGACCGATATAAGGAGCATTTTCGGGAATTTGGTAAATATCATCTGCTGTGTTTTTCAATATATCCCTTACTTGATTAGGTGTTAAACTAGGATTAACCGAAAACATTAATGCAGCAACTCCAGCAACAATAGGTGAAGAAAAAGAAGTACCTCTATTAATTGAATAATTATTATTGTTAGCTGTAGTGGAAATGCGGTAGCCTGGAGCGCATATATCTACTTTATCATTGTGCTGAAGCGTAGAATTAGGGTCTCCAATGACTTCCTCATGAACATCTTTCCAGTTACTTCTTCCTAATATTGGGTCATTTGTACCTAAAGGAAATATATGCCCTACACCAGTTACTGAGACTGTATGATCGTAGGAAGCGGGATAAACATACTGTTCTGGATCACCTGTACAACTTCCATTATAGATAGCATTTCCTGCTGCACAAACAACTAAAACACCATTATCTTCCCAAATCTCTCGATAAAGCTCCTCAACAACAGGACTATAATCACATTGACCTGCGCTAATATTAATAACCCTAACACCCGGATATAGGGATAAATCAATAATATCATTTCTATTATAAGGTTTAGATAATAAAACCAATTTTGTATTAAAGCCAATACTTGATATCCCCATACTATTATCAGTTTGTGCAGAGAGCGCTCCAGCAACAGCAGTACCATGTGTACCTGCACCATTAGTATTTAGCTGTCCAACAATTTGATTTACCAAATCTTCATGATAAATATCAAAATAAGTATCAACAATTCCAGCCCTTACACTAGGAGACCCTTTTGTTATATTCCATGCGAATGGTGCTTTAATTAAATCTAGCTGACTTAATGGAGTTCCAAAAAGCCCTTGATAATCATCGGGAAGATATAATGGTTCAGGGTATTTTACAAGTTCTGCATACTCAATTTCAGATCGATTTAAAATCACTCCCAAATGGGTATCGTTATCCAATGTAACTTTATAAACCCGTTTTAGATAGGAACTATTTGACGATGTAAATTCTTTTTTAAAATTATAAACGGGAAGGCTATTAAAAAAAGCTTCCAAACTGTTGTCCACCAAATCCAATGTTAGCGTTCCATCAACATTCGTTGTCTTTTGAATAGGCTCCAATGAATAATTTGATTTGGCAATTACATAATATTCCTGTCTATTTTGTGCAGTAAGAAAAAGAGAGGAAAAAATAATAATAATGATTAAAATCCTCTGGGCGTGTGGGCGTGTGGGCGTGTGTTTTCATACTTTGGTCGATTAAAGTTAGTTGATTTGTTAAAACTACGCTAATTTTTTATGGTATAAAACAGGAAAAACCCTGTTTTTTTAAGTGGGATTTCCCCCTTTTTACTGGAGGCTTTTCCTACAATTCTCTAAAGAATTTAGCTATTAAAAAGATTTTAATCTCCCCTATTTCCTTAAAACCTGTATTTTTGCACCATTATTAAAATCAATTCTTTTCACCTAAAAAAGTATAGCATGCAACTGTACAACAAATTAAGTGCAAAAGAGAGGGAAGCACTATTGGAACAGGCCGGCGAGGAACGGCTTACCCTTTCTTTTTATCAGTACGCCAAGATTGGCAATCCACATCTTTTCCGTAACCATCTTTTTGTAACCTGGTATGAGCAGGATGTTTTGGGCCGAATTTATGTGGCCCATGAAGGCATTAATGCCCAGCTCTCGGTACCGGCGAAACGTTTTAAGGAATTTAAGGAGTTTCTTGACGGTATTTATTTTCTGAAAGATGTGCGTTTGAACATTGCGATTGAGCAGGATTTAAAATCGTTTTTAAAACTAAAAGTAAAAGTGCGCGACAAGATTGTGGCGGATGGCCTTAACGATGATACGTTTGACGTAACCAACAAGGGCGTACACGTAGATGCCAAAACCTTTAACGAGCTTATTGAAGATCCGGACGTGGTTTTGGTAGATATGCGCAACCATTACGAAAGTGAAATAGGCCATTTTAAAAATGCTGTAACTCCTGATGTGGACACGTTTCGGGATTCGCTGGACATTATAGAAGCAGATTTAAAAGACCATAAAGAAGACAAGAAGCTGGTTATGTACTGCACGGGCGGCATACGTTGTGAAAAGGCCAGCGCATACTATAAGCACAAGGGTTTTAAAAATGTATTTCAGCTTGAGGGCGGTATTATTGAATATGCCAGACAGGTTGATAATTTAGGTTTGGAAAACAAATTTTTGGGGAAGAATTTTGTTTTTGACCATCGCCGTGGCGAACGTATTACCGACGTGGTAATAAGCCACTGCCACCAATGCGGCGAACCTTGCGATACCCACACAAACTGTGCAAACGAAGCTTGCCATTTGCTGTTTATACAATGTGAGAAATGTGCCGTGGCCATGGAAAACTGCTGTAGCGAGGAGTGTATTGAAATAATCCACTTGCCATATGAAGAGCAGAAGCGCCTGCGCCAAGGCATTCCGAACAGTAATAAAATTTTTAAGAAAGGGCGTTCAGAGAAGCTAAAGTTTAAAAAATAGGCCTCCCCCAACCCCTCCAAAGGAGGGGAG
>JAGQYZ010000460.1 GCA_020435865.1 Aequorivita sp.
TACGCCCCATTTTTCAAGGGTTTTATCATAAGCTTCATAGTAGGCTTTATGTGCCTTATCTGGATGAGTAATATACTCAGGCTCTTTGCTAAATTCTTTATAATCATGCTTTTCTTTTTTACAGCCTATAAAAACAGTGCATAGAATTAAAAATGGAATGATTTTAAAATATTTCACCAATAAAATTTATTTGTCAAATTTACAAGATAATAATGTTAGAACAAGCCATTAATGTTCTATAGGTTTTTAAAAAAAATCATATTCTAAAAAACCTTTTTTTTAAAATGAACATGATTTCTACTCTGAAAATGCATTCCTGACTGAAGAATTAATCATGTCTAGCTCCCTCCAATATCCTGAAAATATGAAGTAGTGAAGGAAAAAGAGCATCCATAGTTTCTTTTGCACCTTTGGTTGATCCAGGTACGGTGAGTATAAGGCAGTTTTCTTTCATTCCTGCAATCCCTCTGGAGAGCATTGCATAGGGAGTCCTATTTTGTCCATAACTTCTAGCCGCTTCCATAATGCCCGGAATTTCCCTATCCAATAATGGTAGGATAGCCTCTGGAGTGGAATCTCGTGGAGAGAGTCCTGTTCCACCCGTGAAAATGACAAGGTCATTTTTTGCAAAAAGGCTTTTGACCCTTTCCTGGATAATTTCAATTTCATCGGGAATAATTGAATATTCCGAAATTGCCACCCCACAAGATTCCAGTTTTGTTATAATTGCCTTTCCAGCCCTATCTTCTTTTTTGCCAGCCGAAATACTATCTGAACAAACAATTACAGCCGCTTTTAAATCCTTCTTGAACCTGTCAACAAAATCAGATTTGCCTCCTTTCTTTTCTTGCAGTTTGATTGTGGTAATTTCAATTTCCTTGTCTATCGGTTTTAGCATATCGTAAATAGTCAATGCCACCACTGAAGCGCCATGCATTGCTTCCACTTCCACTCCAGTTTTATAGACAGTGTGCACTTCCACCTCAATTTTGATTTCCATTTCCGAAATATGATAACGAATCTGTGTGAATTCCACTGGTAAAGGGTGGCAATCCGGTATCATATCGCTGGTCCTTTTTACGGCAAAAAGTCCCGCCGTGCGTGCACACTCCAGCACATCGCCTTTTTGAACGATTTTGTTTTTTACTGCCTCAATGGTTTCCTTTCTGCCCATTTTCACAACAGCTGTTGCTATTGCTTCACGAAGCGTATTGGTTTTAAACGTTATATCAACCATAGTTTAATCTTTGTTTTCCTTCCAAATATAACTTTCGTCCTCAAATATTTCTTTTCCAAATATGGGAACGTTTGCCTTTATTTCTTCAACAACAAATCGGCAGGCTTCAAATGCCGCTGTTCGGTGTTGTGATGATACAAAAACAAAAAGTGAAATCTCCCCAGCTTTTACCTTGCCCAAACTATGATAGATATGCATACAGCATAACTGAAAGCTTCCGAATGTTTTTTCTCTTATTTCGTGAAATTTTTCTTCGGCCATTTCTTCATAGGAAGAGTAGTCTATTGCCTGAACGGTTTTTCCGCCAATACTATCATTACGCACTTGTCCTAAAAAAATATCATGCGCGCCAATATTGGTTTTGCTGTTGTGTTTCGCTATGGAATCAGCAATAAAACCTGGGGTTATTGCTCCGTTTACAAAAACTTTATGCTTTCTTTTCTCACTCATACTTCTTGTTTTTTGCTTATGGTTTTTATCCATTCCGTAACGCCTCCTTTTAAGTTATGTAGGTTTTTGAATGCAAATTTTCTTTGTAATAGTTCAACCGCTCTTTGGCTTCTCATTCCTACTTGACATATAAGAATTACCTTTTTGTCTTTGGAAATTTCTGCTGTGCGGGTTTCAATTTCACTCAGAGGGATTTTTAAACTTTTCCAATCAGTAATTTCAGGCAACTCTCCTTTTTCACGTACATCTACAATCTGGATTAATTCCTTTGAAGTAATCAAATGGGCAAGTTCGATAGTAGAAATTTCTGCAATGGGAATATTTTCCGTTTTGTTTCCACAGAAAAATTCATAATCCATCTTTTTAAATGCTGTCGCTGTTTGTGGAATTGTTTTTACTGACTCCGCATTTCTCTCGAATGCAACAGTTTGAAAATTCATATTCAGGACATTCAACATTAAAACTTTCCCAGAAAGGGTTTTTCCAATGCCTACAATGGTTTTAATGGTTTCGTTAGCCATCAATGTCCCGAAAATTCCAGGCAACACCCCAACAACACCAATCTCTTCACAACTAAGTGCGTGTGCAGCAGAAGGTGGCGAAGGAAACAAACAACGATATGTAGGGGAATTTTCTTTCGTAAAATCAAAAACCGATACTTGTCCTTCAAATTTAAAAATGGAACCCGATATCAGTATTTTTTTTAGAAGAAAACAGGCATCATTTACTAAATATCGCGTTGCAAAATTATCAGTGCCATCAATAATTATTTCGTAATCGGAGATTATTTCCAGCGCATTTTCTGTTGAAAGTTTTGTGTTGAAAACTTCAATCTCCACAAAAGGGTTTTGCTTTTGCAGCTTTTCCTTTACAGTTTCCGCTTTGGGTTTTCCAATATCAGAATCATTGAACAAAATTTGGCGCTGTAAATTTGTTTCTTCAACAACATCAAAATCGACAATCCCAATTTTACCAACCCCAGCAGCGCAAAGATATTGAAGAA
>JAGQYZ010000461.1 GCA_020435865.1 Aequorivita sp.
TTTTATTGGCTTATGTATTAAAGCCGTAGCGCTTCTAGTCTCTCTTTTTGTGACCCTTTTCATAAATTCTAACGGTGCCGAAGATATATATATGGGGCTGGATCTCTTAGATGTTTACAATTTTAACATAGAGTATTACATAGGTGTGGCCAGCTTTTTAATAGCGTTGACGATTATGAAAGCATACTTAGCTTATCTTGTGATAAAACTCTTCATGAAGTTCGATTTAAATTATCCCTTCAACGAAAAGACAGCGTCGATAATTACAAAAATTAGTCATTATGCCTTGAGTATTGGTGTTGTAACTATAATTGCCGAAAACTATGGAAACCGTATAATGAGGCAGGGTATTACACTGCAAATAGATTGGGGTGCCGAGCAATTCCTATTTTTTGCAGGTATTATTTATATCATAGCATTAATATTTAAAAAGGGTGTTGAAATACAAAACGAAAATGAACTAACAATTTAATTATGCCTATAGTAGTAAACTTAGACGTAATGATGGCCAAACGGAAAATGTCATTAAATGAGCTTTCAGAAAAAGTGGGATTGACTCTTTCTAATCTTTCCATTCTGAAAACTGGAAAAGCGAAGGCAGTGCGCTTTAGTACGCTGGAAGCGATATGCGAAGTTTTGGAATGCCAACCAGGAGATATTTTGGAGTTTGTTGAGTAAGCTTTATCCAAGAATATTTATAGTAAAACTAAAATATTACAATTGAGGCATCCAATTTTACAATTCAGTTTCTTTTTTTCTGAAATAATACAACGAAATTTCACCTTTGAAGTGAAAATTAAAATCAACCCAATTCATGAAAATTTCAATCATTACTTTTTTTCTTGCTTTTATTCCAAATTTGCTTTTAGCACAGCACATTATTTCAGGAAGAGTTATGGACAACAAGGGTGTCCCTATATTTGGTGCGAATGTTTATTTGGAGGGAACCTATGATGGAACATCTTCAGGCGAAAACGGGACCTTTTCTTTTGAAACTTCGGAAACAGGTACGCAAACTTTGACCATATCATACGTTTCCTTTGAGGCTTTTAAAATGACAGATGACGTTTCAAAAATGAGGAATCTAAAAATCACACTTCGCGAAGATGTTAATTCCTTAGAAACCGTAACCATTTCCGCAGGCGCATTTTCCGCAGGCGACAATAGTAAAATTTCCGTTTTGAAACCTTTGGATATCGTTACCACAGCAAGTGCATTGGGCGATTTTGTCGGTGCACTCCAAACGCTTCCTGGAACCACAACCGTAGCTGAAGATGGCCGTCTCTTTGTTCGTGGTGGCGATGCCAGTGAAACCCAAATTTTTATTGACGGGATTCGCGTGTTCTCTCCTTATAGTCCAACCACCAATAACATTCCCACCCGAGGAAGGTATAGCCCATTTCTTTTTGATGGTATTACTTTTTCTACAGGTGGATATTCAGCGGAGTATGGACAGGCACTTTCCTCTGTTTTGCTTTTGAACACGATAGACGAACCCACACAGGAAAAGACAGATATTGCCATTATGAGTGTTGGCGGAGGACTGGGGCATACTAAAAAGTGGGAGAAAAGCTCGTTGAGCCTCAATGCCTCTTATATAAATCTTGCGCCATATATTGCAATTCTTCCCGATAGGAACGATTGGCATAAACCTTTTGAAGCAGCTTCCGGTGAAGCCGTCTTTCGCCAGAAAATAGGAGATGGGTTGTTAAAGGTTTATGG
>JAGQYZ010000462.1 GCA_020435865.1 Aequorivita sp.
GAATGTCCAAAAAAATAAGGTCGGGTTGTAATTCTTCAATACTCAATACTGCCTCTTTTCCGGTTTTGCATTGGCCGAGCAATTGCAAATCTTCCATTTCCTCAACCAAAGCGAATAATCGCTTTCTGGCCAAAGGTTCATCGTCAATAATTAAGCAACTTATTTTCATTGAATGAAGCATTTCTTTTTGAAAATCAAAAGTAAATGTAGCAAACCTATCAATCATTTGGGCAGAATTGTTTCTGCCTAACTCCAAATAATTGAAGTTTAAAACCGAATTTCGGGGCATTCACATCAATAATAAAGTGGTTCGCATCTTTTTCTTAATTCAACATGTCTTTAGTTTTTAAAGGAAAAGTTTTAAGTACGAAAACATTTTTAAAACAATTTTTTAGTGGTTCAAAACAATAATCTTCCGTTCACAACAAATCCAAAAAAGACTGTGAAATTTCAAATTAATTTCACCCTATCAACAACATAAAATAATTCAAAACCAATTTATTATGGCAAAATCAATACTACTTTTCAGTCTTTGTGTCTTTATGATTTTCGCAGAAAAAGCAAAAGCGCAGTCTTTTGAGGAAACAACTTTTGAAGACATTACTACTACGCCTTCCGCCTCACGAAGTGCCAATTTTATTGACGTGAATGGTGATGGTTGGGATGATATATTTTTTACCAATGGACCGACTGCTGGGCAAAACAATATGCTCTACATTAACAATGGAGACAATACGTTTACAACCATAACTGCAGACGATATTGTTTCAGACAACGACCGTTCTGACGGTGCGAGTTTTGCCGATGTTGATAACGACGGTGATTTGGATGCAGTAGTTGTAACCTACGGAAGAAATGGTGTGGGCAAGAAAAATTATTTCTACCGAAACAATGGCGACGGCACTTTTGAATACGAACCTACCAATGCCATTGGAATTCCGTTGACCTATTCCGAAATGGTGAATTGGATTGACCTCAACAACGATCAATTTTTGGACGCGTACATCACAAATAGCATTGTTTCCACCCGAAATCTTTATTTTGAAAATCAGGGTGATGGCTCTTTTGAAGCAGTAACCGGTTCGTCGATTACCAGTGAGACCCTTGCTTCGCGCTCCATAAATTGGATAGATTATGACGGTGATGGCGACAGCGATCTTTTTGTTGCGAATGAAAACAATACAAACAATTCACTTTTCAGAAATGATGGGCCGAATAATTTTACACAAATCACCAATCTTCCCATTACCCAAAACGGAAAAAACTCAGCTGGAAGCTCGTGGGCAGATGTTGACAATGATGGCGATTTTGATCTTTTTGTTGCCAATTGGGGCGGACAAAACAACCAACTTTTTATCAATGACAACGGTAATTTTATAGAACAGACAACTTCTGCAATTGCTTTAGAAGCAGGTAGTTCTTTCGGTTCTGCATTTGCTGACGTTGATAACGATGGCGATTTGGACCTACTTGTTTGCAACGCCTATTTTACTGGGCAGGAAACAAATTCGCTTTTTATAAATGATGGCACTGGAAATTTCACAAAAGACACCAATAGTGCTTTGGCAAACCATCAAGGAAATACGTTTGGATGTGCTTTTGGGGATTACAATAATGATGGTTGGTTGGATGTAATTTTGGCAAATACGCTAAACGAAAACCAAAGCAATTCGCTCTTCAAAAATACTGGAAGTGGAAATAATTGGATTAAAATTCGCTGTGTTGGCGATCCATCTAACGGCTCAGCTGTTGGGGCGAAAGTTAGGGTTAGGGCTACTATAAACGGAAACGAGGTTTTGCAAACTCGGCAAATAGAAGCTGCAAGCGGCTATTGCAGCCAAAATAGTTACACAAATCATTTTGGTTTGGGCAATGCTTCAAATGTTGATGAAATTGAAATCCATTGGCCATCGGGAGCAGTGGAAACTTTCACGGATATTGACGAGAACAACAGTTATTTGATAGTTGAAGGGAATGGAATTCAATTGGGCACAACAACTGAAATTAAATACGGCTATATAATTTATCCAATGCCAGCGGATGCTATTTTGGTTGTAAATTTTCCAAAGGATGAGTTAAATTCAAAAGTGGAAATTTTTGATTTGAACGCACGGAAAGTAAAGGAAGAAATTAATGAAAATGCTATTTCTATGGAAATGGATATAAGCAATTTAAATGCGGGGACTTATATTTTGAAAATTACCAATAGCACCAAAGTTACTTCACAAAAAATAATCATTAAATAGAACCCACTGTTCCTAAGTGTTGGTTTGTTAGTGAACGTGTTGGATTTCAATTATTGAAATTCAGCACGTTTTTGGTATCTTCACTTCGCTAAAAACCAAAATTGATGAAACTCTTACGAACAGATTCCACAAACAAGGATTTTATTGAATTGGTAAAACATCTAGATGCGGATCTTGCCATACGCGATGGTGATGATCATCCGTTTTACGATCAGTTCAACAAAATTGACTCCATAAAATATACAATAGTTGCTTATGATGAAAACAAGCGTGCATTGGGCTGTGGGGCGATCAAGCAGTTTGAGCCTAACGTAATGGAAGTGAAGCGGATGTTTGTTCCGATGGAACTACGTGGAAAAGGAATTGCCAAGGAAATTTTAAACGAACTTGAAGCTTGGGCAAAAGAGTTGGGCAACAGAAAGTGTATTTTGGAAACGGGCATCAAGCAACCCGAGGCAATTTCGCTCTATAAAAAATGTGGCTATAAGTTTATGGATAATTATGGTCAATATGCTGGGGTGGAAAACAGTGTATGTTTTGAAAAACTGTTGAGAATAGGATAATGAAAATAAAATCAAACGCTGGCTCATCTGAACTTACATCTCCTTTTTATAAAATAAATGAGGAATTCTGCAGACAATTTGAAAATTACATTGCTATAAAGAATGGCAAAGTAAAAGGCAATTACAACGCTTGGTCTTATTACATTCAAGGGGAGATAATGGCCCCAAAACCTTGGCATTTAAAATATAAAAAAGCAACATACACTTCTACAGGAAACTTGATACTTTCTTCTAAAAAACAAAACCTACTTACCTTAGCAGAATGGTCAACATCTTGGATTGGAGCACAGAATTCTGAATTTGAAATAAGAAGAAAAGATAGTCTTGGTTTAATGGAGATACTCTTCAACAAATTGAAAAGATATCAATTCTCAAAAAATTATTTAACAAAAGGAGTTGAAAATAATACATCACTAATTCAAAATTTACATCAAAAACTCGAATCACGTTTTGCATCAAAAGAGCTTTATGCAATTATACTTAAGAATGATGATTTAATTATATCACTTCGAACAGAAAAACATCACTTTAATTTTTTTGAAAAATTATTAAATTTATAACAACCACTTAATAATGCAGAAAAATAACGACTCCATAA
>JAGQYZ010000463.1 GCA_020435865.1 Aequorivita sp.
ACAATTAATGTTACAATGGTAAACAGTTCGGATTTTGTAAAAAGGCTTGAAAAAATACTTGAGTATTACAGTATAACGGCCACGGTTTTTGCAGAAAAAATGGATTTTAACCGCTCCACAATTTCACATTTATTATCAGGGAGAAATAAGCCGAGTTTGGAATTTGTAATGAAACTACTTCAAAAATTTCCTGAGGTGGAAATGAATTGGCTTTTATTTGGAAAAGGATCCTTCCCCGCTACTTCGGAAAGCAAACCCTTAAATATTTCTTCAAAACAGAAGTTAGGTTCCAATGAAGAAAATAATGATGTGGTACAGAAAGCAATTCAGATTAATCAAAATTCAAAGGATATTGAACGGATTGTCATTTTTTATAATGATGGCAGCTTTAATGTATACCAAAACTGAGTAGTTTCGGTAATTTTTCGGAAATTCGCATAAAAATTTAAAATGCGTCTTTTTATACCTTTAGTGAGTTTACTTTTTTTGACTAGTTGCTATGAAAGTGAGCGTAAATGCTCAGATTTCAAGACTGGAACATTCGAATTTGAAGCGCTTTCTGGAACGGAAGTTTTCAAAACAAAAATTATTCGTAATGACTCCCTCGAGATTGATTTCTTTGATGGCAAAAGTGATACTTCTTCAATCCGTTGGATCAACGACTGTGAATACGTTTTGGAAAAACTGCACCCAAAAAATCAGGCCGAAAAGAAGGCCATACTTATCAAAATTTTAACTACCAACAAGAATAATTATACTTTTGAGTTCAGCGAGGTTGGAAAAACCAAGACCAGCAAAGCATCAGCGAAAAAGATTAAGCCCTAAAGGTTTTATACTAATTTAGATACGCCCTGCAATTCGATCTTTTGCCAATTGTAGCACAACGTGAAACTGATCTTCAAGATTCATTTCAGAATTATCAATTTCAATAGCGTCTTTGGCTTTTCGTAACGGGGAATCTTCACGAGTAGTATCAATATGGTCACGTTCTTGAATGTTTTTAAGAATATCCTCAAAGGATATGGCATCTCCTCGCTCTAAAAGCTCTTTATACCTTCTTTGTGCACGCTCCTGTGCAGAAGCATTCATAAATATTTTTAGTTCAGCATTCGGAAAAACCACTGTTCCTATATCACGCCCATCCATTACCACTCCTTTTTCCAAGCCCATTTGTTGTTGCTGGGCAACTAATTTTACGCGTACTTCATGAATGGTTGCAATTGGACTGACAAATTCTGAAACTTCTAGATTACGAATTTCATTTTCTACATCTTTTCCGTTTAAAAAAATGTGTGCTTTGTTCCAGTTTGATTCTTTTTTAAACTTTAAATGAATTGAAGAAAGTGATTCTTTCAATTTATCAATGTCAAAATTATTCTTAGAAATGATGCCGTTCTGCATTGCATAAAGCGTTACAGCACGATACATTGCACCACTATCAACGTAAACATAACCCAAATAATCAGCAAGTTGTTTTGCAACCGTGCTTTTTCCTGTAGAGGAATATCCGTCAATGGCTATGGTAATTTTTTGCATTACTGAAGGTCTATATTTAGCCCAAAAAAGCTTGATGATGCCGCTGAACTATATTTTGAATAGGAATAGCTGAGTCTGTATCTATTCAACTTGATTGCGAATCCTGCGCTTATTCCAGCAAAAGACCGTTTCTGAACAATTCGGAGCTCTTCTCCTCTTCTGAAGTTATATCCCAAGCGAATATTGAAACCACTTTCAGGAAAAAGCTCAATTCCTGCAATCATATGCCGAAATGCTTGATCAATAAAAGTGATTTTTTCATTTGTTGTGTTTCCCTCAAGATCGGTTTCTGAACGTGCAGGGTTTGCAAACGCTATGTTCCATTGTTGCATATTTTCCAAAGTGAAATGCCAACGGATTGGTATATTTTCAAGGGTTTGTGAAATTCCTAAAATCACCTCAAACGGCAATGGTTCGTATTCTATGTGATAAGGTGTGAACTGCATTCCAATATTTCTGGCAACACCCGTTATTTGAAGATCCCAGTCTTCATAAACGTACATAACGCCAATATCCAAAGCGCCTCCAAATGATGAATAATTTTCTAATTTTGAGGAGATTAGCTTCAAATTTACACCTACATGAAAATTGGTAAAAGCAATATTTCTAGCATGGCCGATAGATAATGCTACTTCCCCTCCACTAAAACTACTGGTTGGGTTTCCAGTTTCATCGTACCCATCAAATTTTCCGTAATTAACATAGGTAACACCAGCATGTAACACCTGTGTCCTTCTATCCCAAAGATAAGCGTATGCAGCGGTTCCATAATTTACGTCGCCAATATAATTTGTATAGTTCAGCGAGAGTTGATTGTCCATCGCTGGATTGATGCTTGCAGGATTAAATAAGCCTTGTGTAGGGTCGTAATCATAGTTGGTAACTACTTTTCCACCCAAAGCAGCCATTCTTGGACTGTTGACTAAATTAAGGAATTGATACGTTGCTCTTCC
>JAGQYZ010000027.1 GCA_020435865.1 Aequorivita sp.
GTTTTGTGAGATTTCGTCAACTACCTTTCCATTCTTATAGATTCTATATGTTTTTGCATTGGCAATTGGCTCCCACTTCAATTTTCCATCTGCCAAAGTGGCTTTAGGGTTGGTTAAGGAGAATTTATTTTCTACTAAGTTGATTTTACTTTCAGGAAATTCATTATTAGCCATCTTAATATCGATTGTATGTTCTCCTGAAATGGTTGCATCAAGGAAAACTCCTTCCAATTTTTTACCATCAAAAAGGATACTCTCTATTTTAGTACCATAGCCATCAACATTAATAGTAAGAACTGCGTTTCTGTATTTAAAGTTGGAAAGCGTATGCTTCCCGCTATAAGCTTTTGTGATAACTGGTTGAAATCTGATGCCATTTTCTTCAAAATTCATCCCAATAAAAAGCCTATGCACCATCGCAAGATTACCCGACATACTCCATAACATTCTACTCGAATTGATTTCGGTACCTTCAAAATCGCCAGATTGTGCCACGAAGTTTTCATAATTGGTCAAGAATAGTGCAGAAGGTCGATAAATAGACGCTAAACCTTGCTCCAAAACCTTTTCATTGCCAACTTTGGCTGCAGCGAGATTCCAGTAGGATTGTACAAAAGGCCAAATTCCATTGTTGTGATACGGTGAAATGCCCGGAATCTGTGGATAAATACAAGTAACCCCAAATGGTGTGATGGGCGATTCTGAAATAATCCTTTGAGCCTTATTCTCATCGGCAACATCGAAAATAATGGACAAGGCTTCGCCCAAGGCTTCAAATCGTGGAGATAGGTTCATGTATTCTCGTCCATAAAGATACTGAGCATAGTAACCGCTATCTTCCTGCCACAATTCTTTATTGATGGCATTTTTAATGCTTTGTGCCCTTTCGGAATATATTTTTGAATCCTTACCTAAAGCGGCAGCCATTTTTGAAAGCACATTATTGGCTTGGTAATGCACCACGTTAGTGCCTAAATTCATGCTTTCGGCAATATCCATATTAGACATCCATTTAGGGTAGGTCTGCTCTCGCCAATCCAAGAAAGACGATTCGCCTTTATAAAGTCCATTTTCGTCCTTTATTGTTTTGTAATCGTCTTCCAGCGTATTCCTAACAATTTCAAAACTGGATTGTAACCAATCCTTATCACCTGTAACTTTGTAGATTTCCCAGGCGGCTATGGTCCAAACCGTACGGTCTGAGGAAACAGGCCAGGCACCCCCAGAACCTGTATCTTGAATAATTCTTCCACGCTTTACTTTTTTCATTAGACTGATTTTTGCGATTTCAGGCTCATGGTATGCAAAGGCTAGATAAATACTATAGCTGATATCCCGTGTCCAAACACCTCCCCATTCGGCACCTGTTCTTAAGGTACTATCTGCCTCAATATTTTTCAGAGCTTCTTCGGTGGACAACTTAAAAAGAGCATCTACAATGGGTTGGTCAGATTTATAAGACGCTTTTTGTGATACATCTTCTGAAAGCTGCCAACTTTTGATTGTTTCTGATTGAGATTCATCATAGGGATTCATTTTTAAGGTAATCGTGTAAATACCATCACTATCTTCATCACTTAATTTTAAACCATGTTCATCCAAGTTGGAAAAGTCCCATGTAAGTGGTTCAGAACCTCCCGTAATATAGAATCCTTTAAAATCCTGTTTTGCAATTCTACTACCATCAAACGCCTCATAATATCCTTTTGAATCGAATTGTTTAAGTATTGGGCTCATATCTACCTGAAAGGTATAGTCGTAATTGACAGGAAGTTTCTCACCTTTATCTTCCACAGGTTTTTTGTCTGCTTGCCCAAAGACAAACACTGGTGACATGTGTTCGCCATTTTCTATAAGCAAATGATGGTCCATTCCCGAAGGCAATTCAATATCCTTTTCGTTAATACTAAATTTAAATGTGATGTGATTCGAAAAATTCTCGCTTGCAGGACTTTTATAATTGGAAGTTATCTTATCCGAAGACACAATTTCAGCTTTGTTATTCGCTTGAACTACAGAATCTTTGTAAACCGCAAAGGCATCAGATTTATATAAGATATTATTCCTTTTTTCTAGAGCGCTCTTTTCGCAAGAACTTATTAGAATAATTAATAGGAAAAGAAGTTTAAAACTATATTTCATCTTTTAATACATCAAGGTTATTTCTAAATTTTCATCACTAATTGGAAGAAGAATATGAAGAGTGTTATTGTCCTCATTATAAACATATCCCGTTTTATCATAGGTCGTAGATATATCGTTTAAAAGCTTTTCTGCTTTACTTTTTTTGAGTTTTTTTGAATTGAGCAATACAGTTGAGGGCT
>JAGQYZ010000464.1 GCA_020435865.1 Aequorivita sp.
TCTTCTTTTAATTTACGCGTTGGCTCTCCATACCTACCAGTCAGACCTTCATATAGATTATTATTTATATTAGATAAATACAAATCAATTTCTTTGATTGTCTCAGTTTCATTGATATGGAAAAAAATATTTTCGATATCATTTCCAAAAAAGTCAAATTTAGAATTGACAACTTTATAAAACACTAGCTCTTTAATTTGACGTGATCTAACTTCTACTCCAATATCATAAACATTTTTACCAATATAATTTTCAAATTCAAAAGGAATGGTCATCATTATTATACATATAAAGGGTATTACCATAACTAATTACAATTTCAAGTTAAAAAAGAACTGATTTTTCAATTAGACCTTTTTTAGTTTTATCAATTAAAGCCTGTTTCCCTCAATGTAGTTGTTTTAACCCATACTTTGCCATTAAAGTTATAAACCTCAATTGGTGGTAAAAAATACACTCCTTTTGCTCCCTTTTTAAAGCTATATAAGAGAGCATACTTTCTATCAATGGTATAAATGGGTTTGGCTACATAAAGAACATTTTCAATTTTGTTTGTCAACTCAGAGCTGAATACATTTTTGAAAGTACTTAAATCCAAATCCCATTTATTATCCTTTATCACTTGACTCTTATAGTTTTTATCTTGCTCTTTTGAGAAAATACCTTCAAGATTGGGATCTAAATCAATATTTTTTCTGAGTAGCCTAGAGTATCTATTATATATTTCTTCATTTGTATTGTCTAGACTTAGAAAAATTGAATCTAGTTCACTTTCCTTTAATTGGTCGTCAAAGTAGATTCGTAGCAGTTCCTCTTCACTGTTTTTGTTCTCTGAACATGAAAAATTAATAATCATGCACACAATTAATATTTTAAAAATGATTTTATTCATTGCATTTAGCTCCTTTAGAATTTTCATATGGAAAAGATTCTGAATTAACTCAATAGTAAGCGATATAGTACTTGCAATCAATTCCCCAACCGTCTTCTTTTTTACTTAGAAAGTGAAGAATTTTACCTTTTCCACTTATGTCTAAAAGTATTGAAGCATTTTCCATCCTTTTGCTAAAAATAGGGTTTGAAAAACTAAAAAGCTGCTTACTCATAAGATCGCTAGCTTCTTTCATGGTTAAATTTTTACCGAGACTTTTACGACTAATATAGTCTACTCCATTATAGGTAATTCTCGATTTATCCCATATTACTACGCTGTCTGGCAAAATAACGGAAAGTTTAATACCACTTTCTATGTGGCTCATTGCACATTTCTCGGGATTATATCCTTTATCTCTTGATGCTTTTTGGCTATTGATTTGTTCATTAAAATCATTTAAATTAAAGAACGATTTTTCCTCAATGATAACAAATGGTCGCTTTGGGTCTTTATAATTCTCTAACAAAACATTTATTATTTCATAAGCCTCGTTAGTTATAATTTCTTCTCTAGGTATTGATTTACAAGCAATAAATAAAAAGAGACTAATTATTGCAAGGAGTTCCTTTTGGATTAGCTGCATTTTCATAAGGTAAAGATTCAGAATTAATTAATTGAATAATGTTTTGATATTCTAAAGTTCCTATCGGATATAAGGTTTGGAATGTTGTTGTTTGAGTCAAACCATTCCACGCAATTATTCCTAAATACTCCCTTAATCCATCATAGTTATCTATATCATTAGTATTAAATTCAACAAAATTTGCAGGAGAATAACCACTACTACTTGCCCAATCATATAATGCATCGGCTATATGCCCCACAAGATTTTCCATATATTCATGTTGATCGCCTCCATTTGGAGCCCAATATATAGTAAAATCTTCAACCAATTGGGCATAAGATTCATTGTCGGATTGGAATGAACCAGCTTGCGAAAAATAAAACAATAGGGCATGAATACTCTCATGAATTGCTGTGCAGGCTATATCAATATCTGTTGAAACATCCAAGCGTTCAGTATTCATTGTAATAAAATAATGCAATGGATTACCCGTTGTAGGTGGGGGAGTAATCCCACCCAAAAGAATATTGTTTAAATCAGCCGCCTGAATTGTAATACTAGGCTTAGCAGTACTATTAAATATGTCCCTCACTAAATCGGTTATAGGAGAGCTAGATGCTAAAGCATCTTTTATTATTTGAGATTGACAAGGATAATCTTCATCAAGTGTTGGGTCAATTATAATTTCATCCACATGATTATTCGTCCCTACCGATGGCCCATGAGGGTAGTCATAATGGGAGTGGGAGGTTGGGTTGATACTGCCGCCGTAACCACCTGTACCAGGAACCCAGACCCATTCCGAGGTCGTTCCCATATAAACAGAGTAGGAATAAGTAAAGTCCCCACCGTTCCAACTCACATAGTAATCCGTGTAGTGCTCCGTGATCACCAGTACATAGCTTCCTTCAGGGCATTCCTCACAATAAGCAACCGGAGCCTTGGATTGTTCGGTTATGGTGGCATGTCCCTTATCCTCAAACTCACTGATTACCTCACCATCTTCATAAACGGAAATCTTAGTGTTCCTTCCGTCCAAGCTGTAGTAATAAAGTGTACCGGAAAAGTTTCCCGTATTAAAATAGTCCACTTGGCCAAGGTTTTCTTTGTCATCGGTAAAGAACTTCAGCAACT
>JAGQYZ010000465.1 GCA_020435865.1 Aequorivita sp.
TTTCCAGATCCTCCCAAGGAATTTTGCCATAGCATATTTGCAGGTTGACCAAGTAAACCAAAGCTATAAATGAAAAGTACCAAAGACATTAATTGTGTTTTCATTGCTTAAGAATTTTTTGAGTGTATATTTTTCCTTCCTTAAATGAAGCCACAAGAATATAGGTCCCTTTAGAAAGGTTATTAAGGTTTATTGAGGAAATATCAGCACCCTTTTTGTAAAAAACTTGCTGTCCCAATAAATTTGTAATGGAGATTTCCGTTACGGGAACGCCAGCTTTAATATAAAGGGAATTAGCAACCGGATTGGGATAAAGCTCAACAGGCACAATCGATACTTCCGGGGAAGAAAGTAGGCTCTCAAGCTGTAGGGAAATAAAGTCTGAAGCTCCATGGTTGCCGGTAACTTCACCATCGTCAGAATAAGAATATCCTCCAAAGAGGAGATTACCGTTATCATTTAATCCAATAGCATTGATATAATCGTGATGTGAACCACCATAGGATCGTTCCCAGGCAATGATGCCCGAAATATCGATTTGAAAAAGCCAACAATCAAAATTTCCATGGTTGTTTCCAACATCTCCATCGCTTGACTGACTGCTAGATCCAATGATGAAATCCCCGGAGTCTGTTTGTATGATAGATTCTCCGAAATCACCAAAACTACCGCCGTACGATTTTTCCCATTCCAAGTTTCCAGATGCATCCAATTTCAGTAGCCATACATCGTCCCAATCATAATGATTGCTAATATCGCCATCATTTGAGTCAGAATTTCCTACAACAAAATAGCCTCCATCATTTGTTTGCAATACGTCCTTTGGACGTTCACTCCCCGATCCACCGTAATTTTTTTCCCATTCCAAAGTACCAAAACTATCCGTTTTTACAATCCAAAAATCCCTTCCCCCTTGATTTCCGGATACATCTCCGTCTGAAGATTCAGAATCACCCACAATTATATAACCATCGTCACTAGTTTGTTTAACGGCCCAGGCATATTCCATGGCAGATCCCCCAAAGTTTTTTTCCCATTGAATCCCGCCTGTAGGGTCTAATTTCACCATCCAATAGTCCTGGATACCATTGTTGGCGCCCACATCACCGTTTGAAGAATACGAATGGCCTGCAACCAAATATCCGCCTTCCGATGTTTGAATGATTGATTGAGCATCTTCATTGTTGCTACCTCCATAGGTTTGCTCCCATACTATATTGCCCGCACCATCTAATTTCAATACCCAAAAATCCCGACTTCCATGATTGAAGGAAACATCCCCATCGCTTGAGGCGGTCCTGCCAGCAACTATATAGCCTCCATCTAAAGCCTGTATTATAGAATTGGCTCGGTCGTCTGCAGTTCCTCCATAGGTCCTTTGCCATTCCAAAGCGCCATTGCTATCCACTTTTACAACCCAAAAATCCTTATCTCCGTGATTTCCGGTAACATTTCCATCATTCGATTCAGTAAATCCTGCCAAAATCATCCCACCGTCTTGCGTAAGCTGTGAAGATTGTGCCTGGTCATCAAGTGTTCCACCCCAAGAGTTTTGCCACATAATATCAGGCTGAGCATGTATTAAAAAGGGTAGCAACAAAAGAATAAAAAAAGAAACCCCTTTTTTTAAAAAATCCGTGGTCAAAAAAAATGTTTTCATAGTTCATAGAATTATACGTTTATGAAACAAATTTTTATAAAAATGACCTATGTGTTTTTCACTATTGTTCCCAATGTTCGAACAAATGTTACACGGAGGGTATTTTTTGAAATGAAAACCTCCAGC
>JAGQYZ010000466.1 GCA_020435865.1 Aequorivita sp.
TCACCCAAAAATTCAAGGCGTTCGTAGTTTTGAGGTTGCCCATTAGGGTTTTTTTCATTAGTAGAACGATGTGTGAAAGCGGTTTCGTAAATGGAAATGTCTTTGGGCTTAAATCCTAATATTTTTTTTAGGGAATTGGAAAATTCCCCGTTTTTATCAGAACGGGAAGAAAATATGTTTTTAATGGAAGCCATTAATTGTTTTAGGCATCAAGTTTTTTAAAGAGCACACAAGCGTTGTGCCCGCCAAACCCAAAAGTATTGCTCATCGCCACTTTTATGTCGCGTTTTTGAGCTTTGTTAAGGGTAAGGTTTAAAGAAGGATCAATATTTTCATCTACCGTAGTATGGTTAATGGTAGGTGGAACAATCCCATATTTCATTGCCAAAATAGAGGCAATTGCTTCAATAGCACCAGCGGCACCTAAAAGATGTCCGGTCATGGATTTTGTTGAATTAATGTTGATATCTTTAGCGTGCTGGCCAAAAACATTTACAATTGCTTTCAACTCTGCCACATCACCAAGTGGAGTTGAGGTTCCGTGAGTATTTATAGTATCTACCTCATCTGGACTCATATTGGCGTCGCGAAGGCAATTCAGCATAACGCGTTCCACGCCTATTCCGTCAGGATGTGGGGCTGTCATGTGGTAAGCATCACTGCTCATACCGCCACCAACAACTTCTGCATAAATTTTAGCACCGCGCTTTTTTGCGTGGTCATATTCCTCAAGTATTAACGCGCCAGCTCCTTCGCCCAAAACAAAACCATCACGGGTCGCATCAAAAGGACGTGATGCCGTTTCAGGGCTATCGTTGCGGGTTGATAAAGCATGCATAGCATTGAAACCACCCATCCCAGCCATAGTTACTGCTGCTTCGCTTCCTCCAGTAACCACAACGTCGCACTGGCCTAAACGGATATAATTGAAAGCATCAATCATAGCATTTGCAGAAGAAGCACAGGCCGAAACTGTGGTATAGTTTGGTCCCATAAAGCCGTGCTTAATGGAAATATTTCCAGGTGCAATGTCCGCAATCATTTTTGGAATAAAGAAGGGGTTGAAACGCGGTGTTCCATCCCCTTCTGCAAAGTTTATTACTTCATCTTGAAAAGTTTCCAGCCCACCAATTCCGGCTCCCCAAATTACACCGACGCGAAATTTATCAACCTCGTCGAGGTTTATTCCGGCGTCTTTTATAGCTTCGTCGGAAGATACAAGGGCGTATTGGGCAAAACGGTCCAGTTTTCGGGCTTCTTTCCTGTCAAAATGATCTTCTGCGTTGAAATTCTTCAATTCGCAAGCGAATTTTGTTTTGATCTTTTCGGTATCAAAATAAGTTATGGGCGCACAGCCGCTTTTCCCATTAACGAGGCCATCCCAATATTCTTCAATATTGTTGCCAATAGGGGTAAGGGCACCAAGGCCTGTAACTACAACTCGCTTTAATTCCATAGAAGAATTGTTATTTTGCTGCTTCTATATAGGAAATTGCTTGACCAACTGTAGCAATATTTTCAGCTTGGTCGTCTGGAATCTGGATATCAAATTCTTTTTCAAATTCCATAATAAGCTCTACCGTATCTAGGGAGTCTGCTCCTAAGTCGTTTGTGAAACTAGCTTCGTTAACAACTTCGTTTTCGTCAACACCCAATTTGTCTACGATAATCGCTTTTACTCTTGA
>JAGQYZ010000467.1 GCA_020435865.1 Aequorivita sp.
ATATTAAAAAGAAATGTATTTTTACCGCTCTTTAGTGATTCTACATACTAAAATAGAACCTTTTAAGTTACAATATTATATAAACTGAAAGCATTTTGAAGGGCACATATAAAATTACATTATTTATTCTGGCTGTTGTTTTTTTAGCAGCATGTTCACGTAAAAAAAATACCTTTTTGAACCGCAATGTTCACGCGGTAACTACCGAATTTAATACACTTTACAACGGAGATATGGCTTTTACCTCCGGAAAGGATCAGTTGGCGTATGGGTATCGAGATAATTTTTGGGAAATACTTCCAGTAGAGCGTATCAATATTGAAGAGGCAGAGATAAAAGCTCCTGGTGCTTCTAAAAATGAGGACTTTAACCGCGCAGAGGAAAAAGCCGCAAAAGCAATCCAGAAACACTCCATGTATATTGACGGAAAGGAATACAATCCGCAGATAGACGAAGCATATATGTTGCTTGGGAAAGCACGTTACTATGATGGCCGTTTTATTCCTGCTTTGGATGCTTTCAACTTTATTTTGGACCGCTATCCAACCAGTAACAACATTAACGTTGCAAAAGTGTGGAAGGCAAAAACCAACATCCGTTTGAAAAATGAGGAATATGCCATTGAAAACCTCAAAAAAATGTTTGAGACAGCGGATTTAAAAGAAGAGGAAATTGCCGATGGTGCTGCAATGATGGCACAAGCATTTATAAATTTAGATTCTTTACAACCTGCGCTGGACTACATAAAATTGGCCACAGAAAACGTAAAAGATAAAGAACTTAAAGGAAGATATACTTTTATAAAAGGTCAACTATTTAACCGACTCGGAGAAAAAGACAGCGCTAATATAGCTTTTGACGAAGTGATAGCAATGAATCGCAAGACTTCCCGAGCCTACATGATTAACGCTTATTTGGAAAAGGGCAAAAATTTTGATTACGAAAATGGCGACCGAACCGCATTTTTAGAACTTTTACAAGATCTTGAAAAAAATCGCGAAAACCGCCCATTCTTAGACAAAATTTACAATCAATTTGGCGATTTTTATCGCAATAGTGATAGTACTGAAACCGCAGTTGAATATTACAATAAATCTATCAAAGAATTTAAACAAGACAGAATACTACAATCTGTAAATTACCAAACCCTTGCAGAAATAAACTTTGACAATGCCGAATATAAAAATGCAGGAGCCTATTATGACAGCACATTAACGTTTCTTGAAGAAAATAGCCGTCAGTGGCGCCGCATAACAAAGAAACGCCAAAATCTTGATGATGTAATAAAATACGAAGACATTGCCGCTACAAACGACAGCATCCTTAAATTAACAAAAATGAGCGAGGCTGAACAGCTTGCATTTTTTACCGATTACACATCAAAATTGAAGGAACAGGCAGTAAAAGATTCTTTGGAAGCCATCAAGATTGAACAAAAAATAGCCAATAAAGAGTTTTATGAAAAAGGCAAAACTGTATCAGGACCAAACAAAGGCGGTAGCACATTCTATTTTTATAATACTTCCACAGTAGCATACGGGAAAGGAGAATTTAGAAAAATTTGGGGTGACAGAAAATTGGAGGACAACTGGAGGCTTTCCAGCAAACAATCTTCTTTGATCAATGATGATGAAGCAGTGGTTACCGTAAAGCCGATTGCTGAAAACGAATTATTCAACCCGCAAACTTATATATCCAGGATCCCTAAAGGTGAAAAAGCAATAGATAGTTTGGCCAAAGATCGAAATTTTGCGTATTACCAATTAGGCTTGATTTACAAAGAAAAATTTAAAGAATACAATCTTGCTGCAAGCAGACTAGAAAAACTACTTAGCTACAATCCCGAAGAACGGCTGGTAGTGCCAGCAAAATATAATTTGGTGAAAATTTATGAAGTTTTGGAAAACCCTTCAGAATCTGATAAATACAGAAACGACATTTTGACCAATTATGCAGATACCCGTTATGCTGAAATTCTTCGCAACCCAAATTCACAGTTGCCTACTGATGAATCTAGCCCAGAATATAAGTATAAAGAACTTTATAAAGAATTTGAAGCAGGTAAATATGCCGAAGTCATCCAAAAATGTGAAGATTATATGATGGTTTACAACGGCAATGACATTATTCCAAAATTTGAATTATTAAAAGCTACTGCCATAGGTCGCGAACAAGGTTTTGAGGCTTATAAAAAGGCATTAAACTTTGTTGCGTTGAATTACCCAAGTACGGAAGAAGGAAAACAAGCACAGCAGATTTACAACAACGTTTTGCCAGTACTTGCGGTTAAAGATTTTACGCCCGAGGCAGAAACAGATAGCTGGAAGCTAGTTTATAGATTCAACAATGAACAAACCGAGGAGGCCCAACAACTAAAAGAAAAATTAGATAAGGCTATTACTGATTATCATTATACAAATATGGTTACTTCTATAGATTATTATGATCCACAAACTAGGTTTGTAATTGTTCACGGACTGAACACAAAGCTTGGTGCTCGTGGTTTTGGTGAAGTTTTAAAAGAAAATAAAGAATTCAAAATTAAGCACCCATTTTTTGAAATTTCAACCCCAAATTATAAAATCATTCAGATTCATAAAAACTTGGATGATTATCTAAAACAAGATATAACCGAGCAATAGCCTACTTCAAGCCGAACAACAGAATAATAATCTTTAAAAACAACTGTTATGTTTTCAGAAAAAAAAGTAAAGAGTGTTTCTTCTGAACCAGGAAGTGCCCAAAACAGAATCAACGAGGGAACCAAACTGAAAGGGGATATTTCCTCCACTGGGTTTTTTAGGATTGACGGTATTGTTGAAGGCAATGTAAAAACTCCTTCAAAAGTTGTTTTGGGTAAAACGGGCGTCATCATTGGAACACTTACTTGTGAAAATGCAGATATAGAAGGCAAATTTGAAGGTACTCTTCAGGTTTCTGGAACACTTTCTTTGCGCTCCACTTCAGTAATAGAAGGCGATGTGACTGTTGGCAAATTGGCTGTTGAGTCTGGAGCTACTCTAAATGCAAATTGTTTAATGCAAACCGATGCAAAAGCAAAATCCGAACATTTTTCTGCCACAGCTATGAAAGACATAGATGCTGAAAATCATAAATCTCAAAACCATCCTTTTGACAGAGCCCAACGAATCCAAAAATCAAAAACCGAGCAGCCGTCTTAGTGGCTATGCGAGGTATTCGGGGATTGCTTTTCAAATGATAGCTATCATTGGCCTGGGAAGTTATGGGGGCATGAAACTTGATGAAAAATGGCCTAACAAATATTCCCTATATACCATTATTTGTAGTTTACTATCAGTTGCTATTGCTACCTATTTTGTAATAAAACAAGCAAATAGCATATCAAAAGATAAATAAAAGGCAATGGATAAAAAAACAATAAATTTCATAGCAACATGGGTGGTGTTTACAGGAATATTATTTGGGGTGCATTTTTATATTTTATATAATCTTACTCCCAAGTTTGAATTTTTCTTTCCTTTATGGAGCATTTATTTGTTCAATTCGCTATTGGCTTTCATTATTTATTTTTTAGTTAAAAGACAATTTTCAAAAGACTTTACCAAAACCTACCAAACTTTTTTGATTCTCACTACTATAAAAATGTTTTTAGCTATCGTTTTTTTATTGCCTTTATTTACAGGCAAATCCAGTCACCCAGCGATAGAAACCACTAACTTTTTTATACCGTATTTTTTGTTTTTAGCATTTGAAATATTCAATCTAAACAAATATTTTCAAAACCAAAAAACAAAATAATTTTTAGGTTTGTTGTTTCATATAGTATTAGTACATTTGCACCGAATTTAGGGAACGTAAAAATACCATATTGAAAACAACGAAATTTGCGATCATTAGAAAACTCCTTCTGGGAGCATTTTTTTTACTGCTAACTTTCGCTTCTAGGGCAAGTTCAGACAAAAATGGAGAAGAATCAATTGTCCAAGAGGACTTTGAAGCCAAAGAACTTATTTTTCATCACATTAAAGATAGCTATGGTTTTCACGTTGCTGGAGATTTTTCTATTTCCTTGCCTATAATACTTTTGACAGACAATGGACCGGTTGTATTTATGTCTAGTGAATTTCATCACGATAGCGACGGGAAGTTAGTGGTTGAAAAAAAGGGCCTTAAATTCGTTAATGTCCATGAAAAAATATACCAATTGGAAAGCGGTGTATCTTCAATTGAGTTTGACAATGAACATCATCCTACAAATGCAAAAAGACCTTGGGACTTTTCTATCACTAAGAACGTTTTTTCCATGCTATTATCTGTTTTGGTCTTGCTTTTAATTTTTATTACAGCTTCAAGATCGTATAAAAAAAGCGGAAACAATATGCCGAGCGGAATAGGAAGGTTTGTTGAACCAATTATTGTTTTTGTGCGAGATGAAATTGCTATTCCGAACATTGGAAAACATCACTATAAAAAATACATGCCATTTTTGTTAACCTTATTTTTCTTTATTTGGTTAAATAATATTTTTGGGCTTATTCCCTTTTTCCCTTTTAGTGCCAATTTAAGCGGAAATATTGCTTTTACTATGGCATTAGCTGTAATAACCTTTGTTATAACCTTATTTAGCAGTAAAAAAAATTATTGGAGTCATATGTTGTGGATGCCTGGATTGCCTGTTCCAATGAAAATATTTTTAGCACCAATCGAAATTGTGGGAATGTTTGTTAAGCCTATTGCATTAATGATACGTTTGTTCGCAAACATTACCGCAGGCCACGTTGTTGTATTAAGTTTAATATCCTTAATATTTGTTTTACAAACGGTTTGGGTTTCACCAGTATCAGTTTTGTTTGCAGTATTCATTAGCGTCATTGAAGTATTGGTAGTAGCCATTCAGGCGTATATTTTTACATTACTTTCTGCCTTGTATTTTGGGCAGGCATTAGAAGAAGAACATTAATTAATTTT
>JAGQYZ010000468.1 GCA_020435865.1 Aequorivita sp.
CAGAAATGCCAAGCAAAAAATCGTTTTCATAAAAATCTTTATTGTTTGGCAATATATAAAATTCTTGAAAGGTTAAGAAAAAGTTAAAGAAATTATTCTCTTCTTTTTGAATCTATCCAAATTGTGACCGGTCCATCATTAATTAAGGCCACATCCATCATTGCTCCGAAACTTCCAGTTTGCACTTTTTTAGTTGTTTCTGTTTCAAGCTGAAATATGAATTTTTCATACAAAGGAATAGCAATTTCGGGTTTTGCGGCATTAATAAAAGAAGGGCGATTTCCTTTTTTAGTATTTGCATGAAGTGTGAATTGGCTTACAACCAAACAATCGCCATTAATGTCCTGTACAGATAAATTCATCGCATCGTTCTCATCAGAAAAAATCCGCAATCGTGCAATTTTTTGAGCTAACCAGTTGATGTCTTCTTGGGTATCTTCAGTTTCAATTCCCAACAAAATGAGCAATCCTTGGTTTATTTCAGAAAATATTTTTCCTTCAATAGTTACAGATGCTTTTTTAACTCGTTGGATCAGTGCTCGCATTTTGGATTAATGGTTATTTGTTAATAGAGTTTTAGAATTTTATTTTTCGTATATATCTTTTCTGAAATGATCCTCCTCACCTTCCAAAATCTGTAAATAACTTTTGTAGCGAGACCACGCTATTTCTTCTTTTTCAAGCGCTTCTTTTACAGCACATTGGGGCTCTTCCAAATGTAAACAGTTATTAAATTTACAGTTTTCCTTCAATTCAAAAAATTCTGGAAAATAATCGCCCAGTTCCTCTTTGTCCATTTCCACTACTCCAAAACCTTTGATGCCTGGCGTATCTATAATCTGCCCACCAAAGGACAGATCAAACATTTCTGCAAAAGTAGTAGTGTGTTGGCCTTGTAAATGTTGCTCGGAAATTTTTGAGGTTTTTAAACCCAATCCTGGTTCCAAAGCATTGATTAATGTTGATTTTCCAACGCCGCTATGCCCAGAAAACATAGTTACTTTATCCTGCATTAAAGTTTTTACTTTTTCTATATTTTTTTCTGTGATTGCTGAAATTCCGATGCACTCATACCCAATTTTTCGGTACAATGCAGCAAGTAATTTTATTTCAAGCAATTCGTCTTCGTTGTAGGTATCAATTTTGTTGAAAAGCAAAACTGCCTTTATATGATAGGCTTCCGCAGTAACAAGAAAACGGTCGATAAAAGTGGTGAAAGTTGGCGGATTATTTAGCGTGACCAAAAGAAAGGCAACATCAATATTTGCAGCAATTATATGTGTTTGTTTTGAAAGATTTACGGATTTACGGATGATATAATTTTCGCGTTCGTCAATATGTGAAATTACACCAATGGTCTCATCGCCTTTTTTTTCAATTTCAAAATCCACGTGATCTCCTACCGCTACAGGGTTTGTACTTTTAATACCTCCAATCCGAAACTTGCCTTTTATACGGCAATCGTAAAAAGTACCGTTTTCAGCTTTCACGCTGTACCAACTTCCTGTAGATTTATAGACAAGTCCTTTCATTCAAATTTCAGGTTTCTGGTTTCTGGTTTCTGGTTTTTAAATAAATTACTTTTAATTTTTCACAAAATTATTCATTAATAACCTTTTTCTGATGGTTAATGGATTCTTGATGAATTGCTTTATAAATTTTCAATACAAATTCTTCACTGAGCTTATTCTTTTCACCTTCAAGAATCATGCGACCCAAAACTTCATTCCACCTTTTAACCTGAAGAATTGCAACATTATTTTTCTTTTTCAAAGCGCCAATATTGTCAACTATTTTCATTCGTTTCCCGAGCATATCCATAATTTGGTCATCAATTAAATCAATCTGTGTCCGCATAGTGTTTAGTTGATTGTTGAATTCTGCTTCATCACCTTCCACTTTCCGAATTTTTAGGTCAACGGTCATTTTTTCTAAAGTAGCTGGGGTTATTTGTTGTTTTGCATCACTCCAAGCATTGTCTGGATCAAAATGTGTTTCTACCATCAAACCGTCATAATTAAGATCCAAAGCGGTTTGACAGAGTTCAAAAATAATATCTCTTCTACCTGCAATATGAGAAGGGTCTAAAATTAATGGCAAATCTGGAAAACTATTCTGTAAATCAATCGGGATTTGCCATTCAGGATTGTTGCGGTATCTGGTTTTTTCATAGGTTGAAAAACCACGATGGATAACACCGAGTTTCGTAATTCCAGCTTCATAAAAGCGCTCTACGGCTCCCAGCCAGAGTGCCAAATCTGGATTCACAGGATTTTTCACCAAAATTATTTTATCTGTTCCTTTTACGGCATCAGCAATTTCCTGAACAATAAAGGGAGAAACTGTTGTTCGGGCGCCAATCCACAAAATATCTATATCGTGTTTCAATGCCAAATCTACATGATTTGGGTTTGCCACTTCTGTTGTTGTCAATAGTCCAGTTTCTTGCTTTGCTTTTTGGAGCCATTTCAACCCCAAAGCACCCACACCTTCAAAATTGCCAGGGCGTGTTCTTGGTTTCCAGAGTCCAGCTCGCAAAACAGAGGTGTCTGTATTTTTTAACTGGTGTGCAATTTTAAGCACTTGGTCTTCAGTTTCGGCACTACAAGGTCCAGCAATTACTAGCGGATGGCTCAATCCGAAAGCATCCAACCAATTTCTATATTCTTTTTTATTCTGCATACATACTATT
>JAGQYZ010000469.1:0-1997 GCA_020435865.1 Aequorivita sp.
TTTCATACAAATCCATAAACTGTTCAGGTAAACCACCACGCCAACGGTAAATAGATTGCTTGGCATCACCCACCAACAAAAGGCTTCCAGAGGTTGGCTCCAATTGTTGAGAAAGTGCGTTATCAATCAGAGGAATTAAATTTTCCCACTGCAATTTTGAAGTATCCTGAAATTCGTCAATAAAAAAATGGCGGTATTTTTCGCCCAACCGCTCGTAAATAAAAGGTGCTGGTTGATTTTTTATTTCCTTGTTTATAAGCGAATTGAATTCTGAAATGGGCAACACATTTTTTTCTTCTTTTATGTTTTCAATCTCTTGATTTACTAAATTTATTACGGAAAGCGGAGTAATATTCTTTAGTAAATTTTCAACCAAAAGTACTTTGAAAACCAACTCTTTTGTTTGCTGAAAGTTTATAATAAAATTGGGCGTCAGTTCATCTATTATAGCTCCAATTGCTGCTGTAACCCGCGTGGGATAAAGTGGTTTTTCGCTCATGGTTTCCTGCCATTTTGCTCCAAAATTCAAATCATATCTGCCCGTTGCAAGGTTTTGAAAATGCTTCGGAAGGTAGCTGCCGCTGAAATCGTCAAACTGCAAACCACTTTCCTCAATAAGTTGAAGTGTTTGCGATGCAATGATTTCAATTTCCTTAGAAAGTTTTTCCTTTTTATGAATTAACTGCTTTTTGAATTCCAGAAAATCTTCCAAAGATTTCTGTTTCAAAATTGAAACATGACCTGAATCGTTTTCATTGTAAAGTAACTTGGCGGCATTTGCAATATCACGTGAAATGTCCCACGATTTATCATCATCCGTTTTTTCCATTGCAAAATCCAACAGTACTTTTGTGATTTCCTTGTTTTCTCCAGCTTTGCTCAACAATAAATCTACGGCCTCGGCCAAAAGTTCATTGGTTTCCAAAGTAACTTCAAAATTGGTTGCCAGTTTTAAATCGCGTGCAAAAGTTCGTATTAATCGATGATTGAATCTATCAATGGTTTCTATACTAAACGCTGCATAATTGTGTAGAAGGTTTTTCAGGATTTTCTGTGATTGGATTTGGATTTCACTCAAACTTTTTTCCGTTTCTTCAGCAATTTTGAGCATCATTGGCAATGGTTCCATAGTGCTTTTTTCTTCACTGAAATTTACCAATGTTTCTACAATTCTTTGCTTCATTTCAGCTACAGCTTTGTTTGTAAAAGTGATTGCCAAAAGATGTTTAAAATAATCCTCACTTTTTGAAGAAAGAATTTGTTTTAAATATTCTTTTACAAGCGTAAAGGTTTTCCCGCTTCCTGCAGCAGCATCATAAATTGAAAAAGAGGATGGTTTTTCCAAGAAATATTCTTTTTGCACTAAAATACTGTTTTTATGGCTTTGGAATCAAATTAATCTATAGTTACATAGAAATCTTATAAAAGCTATAACACTTTTAAAAACAGAGAATGACTAAATTTGAGGGAATTTAGTAATAACCAATAAAAAAACGATATAATTATGTCTTTCGAATTACCAAAACTACCGTATGCATTTGATGCTTTGGAACCAAACATTGATGCCAGAACGATGGAAATACACCACGATAAACACCATCAAGGTTATACCAATAACCTAAATGCAGCTATTGAAGGTACAAATATGGAAGGAAAATCCATTGAAAATATTTTAACAAATCTTGATATGGAAAATAAAGCTGTCCGCAACAACGGCGGTGGGTTTTACAACCACAGTCTTTTTTGGAAAATAATGTCGCCAAATGGCGGCGGAAAACCTTCTGGCGACTTGGCAAAAGCCATAGATGACGCCTTCGGAAGTTTTGATGCTTTTAAAGAAAAGTTTTCCAATGCTGCAAAAACACAATTTGGATCAGGTTGGGCATGGCTTTGCGTACATAAAGGTGGTAAGGTTGATGTGTGTTCCACACCAAACCAAGACAATCCATTAATGCCAAAAGTAGGTTGTGGCGGAACACCAATTTTAGGATTAGATG
>JAGQYZ010000469.1:2057-2354 GCA_020435865.1 Aequorivita sp.
TGCATTTTGGAATGTAATCAACTGGGATGAAGTTTCAGCTAACTACTCCAAGAATAAGTAATTATTAATTGCTCAGTTTAAATTTAAAATCCGCAGTCGCAATTTGGGCTGTGGATTTTTTTTTTTAATATTTCAGAAAGAAACAGCTTTTATAAGTTTCAAAAGTCAAAGTTAAAACTCTAGTTATTTAACTCCTTTTTCATATCTGCCTCAAAGAGGCAAAATTGCTTAAGAGAAAAGATGAAACGGCTCGAAAAAAACTTGTAAAAAAGCTAAAATAATTCAAGCACGCCACCT
>JAGQYZ010000470.1 GCA_020435865.1 Aequorivita sp.
CTTCGACAGGCTCAGCATGACAGGTGATATTATTTCTTTGCATGCTCAAAAGCCCTTTCATCTGTAGGTCTCCAGTTATGTTCCATTCTATTGGATTTTAGCATCCCAGCTCTAGATAATGAGTAGGAAAGTAGCTTATTTTCCAATTAGGCTGGAGTCAAGCAATTATTTTAACGATCGTGGCAAACGTTTTTTATTAATAGTATTCAATATCAAATATTACAGTATCTCCTGAATAGTCAACATTCACATTAATCGGGTAGCTTTCACTATCATACGTGTAAGAGAATGTGGTTGCCCCAGCACTTACTTCGTTTATTGATGTAATATTATTCTTTAGAAATGGGAAACTGTATCCTTCAAACCCACCTATATAAATTCCATCAAATTCCCAAAAGAACTCAATGAACCGTTCTATGTAAATAGATTCCAATTGTCCATAAAACGGATTTATCTTGTCATCGTATTGTATTGTGAATTCTGAAAGCAGATTATCCAAATTGTCATATGATTGCGCAGAAATCAAATTTCCATTCAAATCATATTCAAAGTTTGTATATTGGTTACTTTCGGTAAATTTGATTATCAATCCATTATTATTGAGCTCCAACTCTGCTTGAGAATTTGCATCTCCTTCAATTGTTCCAGTCAATGTAATGGTATTGCCATTGTAAGTAATAGTTACATCTTCACTATTTGCTGAGTAGCCTGATAAAAGTCCGTTTGTATTATATGTATAAACATAGGTATCACTATATGATGACGAACCTGTTTCTTGATAAATCCACTCAGTTAATCTATTTTCCGAATTGTAAGTAAAATCAGAGTTATATCCAAAGCTGTTGTTTGTTCCGTTCAAACTCGAAATCAAGTCGTTACTATTATATGTGTAATCTACTTTTCTAGTTTCAGATATTTTTTCGGTTTTAACTAATTTGCTTGTTGTTGGTTCGGGTTCTGAGTTGTTAGAACTATCGTCAGATGAACAAGAAAACAGTATTGTATTAAGTAAAATTAGGGTCAGAATTAATTTTGTTTTTTTCATAAACTTTATTTCATGTCGTACATCGTGTTTGGCTATGGTTTCGTTGCGGAAAAATCCGCAGGATTCATTCCTCCGTAGCCGAAAGATAGCAAATTGCAATAAATTCCGATTAAGCAATTCAGCGTCAATTGATTATATCTGTCGTTGTAAACAATTTTTAATCCAATTTGATTTTTAGGTTAGAATTGTTTCTATAAATCGTAAGATATAATTCACCTGAAGCTTTAGTAATAGAATCATTTATTTCTATTTTATCATAAGCCCGAGAATTTATAGAAACTTCAGTCAAGTTAGATAGCATTAAAAATGACCTGTTATGTCTATTTTTATCCTTATATTTTTTCGCCACAACACCTTTATACTCTTTTTGCTTTATTGTTTCGAGATGCTTGTCATACTTGGCTTTTTGGGGAGTTAAAAAACCTTTGATAACAATTACTGTAAAAATCCCTAAAATTATTGTGCCAAAAATTTTGATTGGTCTAAAGTTCACTTTAATATTGTTATAATTGTTTACAACTCAGGATAGACTCCAATAACAAACTAATCCTGAACCTCT
>JAGQYZ010000471.1 GCA_020435865.1 Aequorivita sp.
ACGATTGCTATTTTAAATTTTCATGAAAAAGATTATTGACGAAAAAACGCAAGGAAATACGCTAACGCTGGAAAGACGCGAAGGCAATTCCCGAAAATTATATATTGAAAGTTACGGCTGTGCTATGAATTTTAGCGACAGTGAAATTGTGGCTTCCATCCTTGCAGACCAAGGCTACAACACCACAAATTTATTGGAAGATGCAGATTTAGTTTTGGTAAATACTTGCTCTATTCGTGATAAAGCCGAACAAACTGTTCGTAAGCGTCTTGAAAAATACAATGCCGTAAAACGCATTAACCCAAAGATGAAGGTTGGTGTTCTAGGCTGTATGGCTGAACGATTAAAGGAAAAATTTCTCGAAGAGGAAAAAATAGTTGATTTGGTGGTTGGGCCGGATGCCTACAAAGACATTCCAAATTTATTGAAAGAAGTTGAAGAAGGCCGCGATGCCATGAACGTTATCCTTTCCAAAGAAGAAACCTACGGCGATATTTCGCCCGTTCGTTTGGGCGGCAATGGCATTACTGCTTTTGTGAGCATAACCCGTGGTTGCGATAATATGTGCACGTTTTGCGTGGTTCCTTTTACAAGAGGCCGTGAACGTAGTCGTGATCCACAAAGTATTTTAAATGAAGTAAATAATTTAGCTGAAAATGGCTACAAAGAAATTACACTGCTCGGTCAAAACGTGGACAGCTACTTATGGTATGGCGGCGGCTTGAAAAAAGATTTCAAAAAAGCTTCAGAAATGCAACAAGCAACTGCAACCGATTTTGCACAATTGCTTGATATGGTTGCGACGGCACATCCAAAAATGCGCATTCGTTTTTCTACAAGTAATCCGCAGGATATGCATGAAGAAGTTTTGCATGTGGTTGCAAAACATGAAAATATCTGCAACCACATTCACCTTCCCGTACAAAGTGGAAGCACTCGTATTTTAAAGGAAATGAACCGTCAGCACACGCGAGAGGAATATATGAAATTGATTGACAGGATTTGGGAAATCATTCCCGGCTGTGCCATTTCACAGGATATGATTGTTGGTTTCCCAACGGAAACTGAGGAAGATCATAAAGAAACCTTGAGTTTGATGGAATATGTGAAATATGATTTTGGCTATATGTACAAATATTCCGAAAGGCCCGGCACCATGGCCGCCCGAAAGCTGGAAGACGATGTGCCCGAAGAAACAAAAAGCCGAAGATTGACTGAAATTGTTGATCTCCAGCAAAAGCATAGCGCCATTCGTACTGCTGAATTTTTAGGGAAAACCGTGACAGTTTTAATTGAAAAGGAATCAAAGAAAAACAAGGACGAATGGAGCGGAAGAACGGAGCATAACAATGTTACGGTTTTTCCGAAGGGAGATTACAAACCCGGCGATTTTGTTAAAGTAAAAATAAACGATTGTACTACCGCTACTCTGATTGGAGAAGCGGTTGGGTATTCATAAACCAATAAATTATGATACGTATTCTATTTCTTTTTACAGCGAGTTTATTGCTCTTGGCTTGTTCCGATGATGATAACGACCCACAATCTGAAGAACAAACTGATTTTAAAATTAAAAAGCTTTCCAAAACATTTTATTTGGAAGACGGCACTTCTTATAGATTAGACTACCTGTATGATCTTTCAGGAAAAATAACAAAATGGATTCAAGATTATGCCGATGTAAATGCTCTATTTCATGATGATTATCTATATAATGAGCTAGGCCAAATATTGGAGTCAAAAACAACTAATATTATTGAAAATTATGTGGTTCGAACCATTTCATATGAATACGATACTTCCAATAGGATTTCCTCAGTTATTTATACATCTTCTGACGGATTTTCAAATACTTTACATTTAACATATGAAAACAATACTGTTTTTGTAAATGACAATTTTGGGGAACATAAAAGCCTCATCTTTAATCAAGAAGGAAAACTGATAGAAACTTTTTCAAGAAGCAGCGAACCTTTAAATGGTACGGTAACGGAAACAATAAATTATAATGGAGATTTAGTTACTTCAATTCATTATAATTACTCCATAGGTACAGGCTACACAGAGGACTATACTTATGAATACGACAATAAAAGGAACCCACTTTTTGTAAATTTCAAAAATAACGTCAACAATTATATTTATAATTTCGCGGGAAGTATGAAAAGTTTCAAG
>JAGQYZ010000472.1 GCA_020435865.1 Aequorivita sp.
AAAGGGTAATGCCGATAAGAAATTTAAAGCCATGAACGCTTTGGTAACCGATTTGGATTACTTCAGTTTGCAGGAAGAATTCAAAAACAACAAAGACCAACTTCGCACAAGGGATTCTCTCTATTTTGAAGCAATCCTTGCCAATGCCTTCAACAATCCGAAAAAATCCAATGCAGCTATTGATGCTTTTTTTAAAACACCAAAAGAAGAAATAACAGACAGCTTGGCGGAAAAAATGTTGGTTACTAAATTGACCAACCATATACATAGCTCAGAATATAAAGAGGCTTTAAAAATAAACGAAGACCTACAGCAACAGTACGCCAATTTTTTAGATTCCGCAAAACTTGAAGATTTAAAAAACACCCATAAAATATGGAAAGCACTAGAAAACACGCCGCCGCAAGAAGTTCGCATAGCGTCAGACATTGCCTTGCCCATATTAAAAGATAAGATAGGGCTTTCTACCCTTGCCACCAAAATTGGAAACACAACCACCGACTTTGTTTTTGACACGGGTGCAAATTTCTCCGTAATACAGCGTTCGGTTGCAGCGCGTTTGGGGATGACGCTACTCCCAGCCCAGTTTGACGTAGATGCCGCAACGGGCCTAAAAGTAAAAAGCGACCTCGCAGTAGCCGAGAAACTGGAACTTGGCGAAATCACTCTAAAAAATGTAGTCTTCTTGGTTTTTGACGATACGGATTTATCCTTTCCCACCATAGATTATGAAATAAAGGGAATCCTTGGCTTCCCGGTAATCCGAGCCCTTCAGGAAATACAACTTACCAAGGACACATTGTACGTACCCCAAAAACCAACAGATTATCATCTCAACAACTTGGCCTATGATGAATATATGCCTATTTTAAAAGTAAGTTATAAGGGCGACCCCCTTCGGTTCAATTTTGATACCGGCGCCCAATCCACTTCCCTCTATTCAAAATTTTACAGCAAGTACAAAACGGATATTGATGCCAACTATACCAAAACGAAACTAAACACCGGTGGTGCCGGCGGCCAAGTAGTTGTAGAAGGCTATTTGCTAAACAACATAAACCTTGCCGTAGGCATAGCTGAGGGAACCCTAAACAACATTCAGTTATTTCCAGAAAAAATAGGGGTTACTGACAAACTCCACGGCAATTTGGGTCAAGATTTTATTGGACAGTTCAACACGATGATTATCAGCTTTAAGAGTGCAAGTATCTTATTTCGGTAAAGCACAATTAGTTTTTCAGTTAGGGCACAGTCGGTTATAAGTTTATGGAGACACCCGCTTAAGCATGCGTATCGCTTACATCAGCTTTTATTGGCGATAGGTTGCGTGGCATTGCACGCAATAATTCATGGTATTTGATAAAGCTTTTAATGATTTGTTTTTATCGCCGCTTTTAAAAACTTCGCTCATGGCGTCTGCACTTTTATGGAATGCCAACCCTAACTTTTCAAAATCCGCATCGCCAAAGGAGGCACACATTAATTTCATTTCAGTGGTTGAACCCAATCTGGTGTAAGCTATTTTTGAAGCTTCGTCATATTTTTCTTCAGATAAAAGCGCAACAATATTTTGGACGGCATCTAGATGATCTCTCATATTTAGCAATTGATGTTCCTTTTGCATAGGGTTTAGCTTTAAGGACACCCGTTTATCAGCTCCCATGGTTGCATTTTCCAGTATATGCCCCATTTTGCTTCCTTCTTTAATTTCGGGAAGCGCTTCTTTAGCTGGTAAATCAGCCTGCGCGGAAGTTTCCTCACTTTTATCCTTACAGGCTTGATTTACTAGCATTAGTATTATAAAAAGAAGCAAGTAGGATTTTAGTTTTGGTGCTTTGAAAGTGAAGGGCATATTTAAAGCATTTTTGGTTAGTGCTTTGATAGTCATAAAACTACATTATAGTTTGTTTATTTACAAGCTTTAAGGATTGAAAATTATGTAGCGGGTATAACGAGCAGGACGCTCGCGCCTGCAGGAGGCACCAAAATGTTACACTTTATTAACCGAATGGGTAATAGTAGTAGGCAAGAGAAGGCAAGGGCATACTTTAATTAGATAAGTCAGGTATTTTATGTATCAAATATAATTTTTAATTAGAAACTAATAAGCTTATTTAATGTCTCAGTATATATTAATGCTCGTATTTTTCTTTTAATTCTAACTTTTTAATTCGTGCCACTATTGCGCCTCTATTTCTTCCAAAAAGATTAATTAATTCACCCATAGATTTGCCTTCACAAAAAAGTAATTCTAGCTTTTCATCTTCTTCTTTAGTCCAAGGCAAATAAGCTTTTGTGAATGATGGGTTAATATATGAGTTTGTGAGTAAGTGAATGAGGAGTTATGTGCTGTAGGCTTTAGGTTGTAAGCAATTATTTTTCTGTTTCGAGCATTAAAAAACCAGTTTAAATAAGCCGTTATCCCAAAGCATCGCGAGGCTTAAACGGGTTCCACTCTTACTGAATTATTGGGTTGTGGAACGGTTACCAATATAACATGCCTTGCTTGGTGTTGTTTGGTTTCTTAGTAGAGGATTGTTTTATTCTTTCACTATTTTTTTTGTTTCTTTTATAGACTTTTCTTGCTCCATGGTAAGGAAATATATTCCATTCTCAAATCCAGACATATCCAGTTGCCTCACATTGTCTTTAACAATAATCACCTTGCCTATTAGGTCTGTTACCGTTATTCTGGCAACCTCTTTTTCCAGATAAAGAATATCTTTTACGGGGTTGGGATAAATATTCACATCCGTCAGCCCAATGTCGTAAATACCCATTGTAGCACAAGCCGCCAGTACAGCCGCTTCGTCCTCGCAATCACCCGCATTCATTAATATGTTTCTCGGGTGGGTAGCAGGGTTATAAGATAGATAGGTGCAGAAATTGGGTAAATGACATACCATTAAGTTGGAATTATCCCTGATGTCCAACATCTGCATTGTAACAGGATCAACATTTTGTAGTGCAGCTATATCGGTTAATAAATCGTTACCATGAATAAATATGAATGATATAAAAGTTATTCCTTCCAATCCTGATAGTGTGGTTAGTATATCATTTTCCGTTAGTCCAAGAGCCCCCAAAGTGTTTATATTGCTTAACACAGAAAGTGAGGTCAATTGATAATTGTACGCAAGATCAATCGCTCCTGCTATAGAGGAGAGGTTCTCCAGTCCCGCAAGACTTGTCAAGCTTAAATTAGAGTGTAACCTTAAATCTTCCCCCAAGGAGGTTAAATTATTTAATCCCGTAAGGTCGATTAAAGAAGTATCGTGTATGAAAAGGCTATTTGTAATCGAAGTTAGGTTGTTTAGGGGGGTAAGGTCTATGACGGAGCTTCCAAAAATCTCCAAATATTGCAATGTTGTACAATTAGGATAATTAACAGCAAAGTCATTAACCTCCTGTTGCGAAGTCATATAAACAGATCCCGTAGGACATTGAGCCTGGGTCTGACCCCAAACAAATATAAGAGCTAAAGTTGTAATGAAGTGTGTAACAAAGTTTTTCATAAGTAAAATCCTTTTATGATTAAAGTAATATTTATGATGATTCTTTTTGTTAGTTCCGCAAATG
>JAGQYZ010000473.1:0-1486 GCA_020435865.1 Aequorivita sp.
ACTATCAATCCCAAACCACCAAAAATGGCTATCAACACGTCCAAAATTGTGGGATATGTGCGTGCTATAAGTTCTGGCGTTTCTTCTGTTAAAGGTGAGATTTTAAAATAAAGAAAAGCCGTTAACACACTTAAAAAAACCATGACCCCGAGGTTTATAAACGAGCGTCTTAAGGTTTCTACATCATTAATGGCTACGGAAAGACCAATGCCTACAATTGGTCCCATTAATGGAGAAATAAGCATCGCACCAATCACTACAGCGGTGCTACTAACGTTTAACCCGATAGAAGCAACAAATATTGAGAAAATAAGGATCCAAGCTGTGTGGCCTTTAAATGAAATATCTTTTTTTACAGCATCAATGGTAGCATCGCGGTCGGTATCTGCACGAATATCAAATAATTCTCTTAAAAACTTCTTGATGCTTTCCCAAGTGTTGAGCTTTACGCTTTCAAACTCTTTATCATTCGGAGTTATCTTTACATCGCCATTATTTTCTGAATCCTCCATCTATAAATATTTTTTGCCAAATTTAGTCGAAACCGCTTTCAAAAGTTCTTTTATTTCCTGCTCTTTTTTCTTAGGAAATAACAACAATACATCTTCCTTGTCAACCACAATATAATCTTCAATTCCATCCAAAACAACAAGTTTTTTGGTATTCGTAAAAACCATATTGTTTTTGGAATCTTTTAAATAAGTATCAGCATTTACAACCGAATTATTGTTTTTATCTTTTTCTAATTTATCATAAAGCGCCCCCCATGTGCCCAAATCATTCCAATCAAACGTAGCTTTTTTTACAAAAACATTGTCTGCTTTTTCGAGGATTCCATAATCAATGGAAATGTTTTCTGCTTCCGCATAATTAATTTCAATGAATTTCTTTTCTTCGGAAGTGTTTAAAAATGTTATTCCTTTTGAAAATAGCGAATTCATTCCAGTCAAATGTTTTGGAAAAGACACAATGATACTCTTTGCACTCCAAATAAAAATACCCGCATTCCAAAGAAAATTTCCAGCGGCAAGAAACTTTTTTGCAGTTTCATAGTCAGGTTTTTCACGAAACTGTTTCACCTTTTTTATTTCTGAAATATCATTCTTATCATTTTCAATATAGCCGTAGCCCGTATTTGGAAAGGTTGGTTCTATACCTAAAGTCAGTAAAATATTCTCTCTTTGTGCTGCATCAAAGCAGGCCTGCACATCTTTTGCAAAGGCGTTTTCGTCTTCAATCCAATGGTCACTAGGAGCAACAAGCATCAGCGCATTCGGGTTTTCTTTTTTTATTTTCAGCGCAGAAAGCAAAATGCAGGGTGCGGTATTGCGCATTGCAGGTTCCAAAACCACTTGTTTTTCTGAAATTTCTGGCAATTGCTTCAGCGTAATCTCCAGATACATTTCATTGGTAAGGATGTATATGTTTTCTGAAGGGATAATTTTGTTGAGTCTGGAAAAAGTTTTTTGCAACAGGGTTTGTCCAG
>JAGQYZ010000473.1:1568-1771 GCA_020435865.1 Aequorivita sp.
CCATAATTACTGCGTAATAATCTTTATTCATTAAAATTATTTTAAATACTCTACTTCAGCATTCGGATTGAAAAGATACGTTCTTCCAGTAGCAACTTCCAAACATTCAAAACGCTTTACGCGCTGTTTTCCGCGCTTAAAAATTTTACCATTGTACAATCTAAAATATCCCCCAAAAGGTATTTCAAAGATATAGTTTTTAT
>JAGQYZ010000474.1 GCA_020435865.1 Aequorivita sp.
TGTTGTTTTAATTGTTGTTTTAATTTAATTGTTGTTTTTCTTTATTCAAAAATTTTATCTTTAGTTATTGCAAATTGTTCTACAAATGTCAGCTGTTCAGCTCCTTTATTTAAGTTTTCGGAAAGTAACATCATTGCATTTTTACTCTTTTCAAAAGCTGCCAAAGCTTCCTTTTCCTGTTGTGAATAGTGGGGTTGCGAAAAGTAAAAGCTTCCAACTCCAAAAGCAACAACCAATACTGCAGCTACAGAATACCACCAAGTTTTTATGATTTTTGGCTCCCTTTCTGGTAGCTTAAAGGTTTTGCTTGAACACTCCTCTTTTGCTGCTTTCAAGCCTGCAAAAATTGGTTTGTACTGAATGAGATCGTCTGCAATTTTTTCATTGTTGAAGTAGTTTTGCAACCATTTTTCTTCTTCAAGACTGGTTTTGCCTTCAAAATAGGCGTCCAATAATTTTTTTACGTTAACCGATTCCATAGTTGTATTTTTTAATCATTGCATCCCTAACTGTTTTTCTTGCGCGGGAAAGCGCCACTCTAATTGCTGTTTCGTTGCTATCCAGCATTTTCGCAATTTCAGAAAACTCAAATTGTTCCACATCTCGCAATTGAAGTACTATTTTCTGCTGTTCGGGCAACGTTTCCATTATTCTGAAAACCATTTCTACTCCATCATTAGCTTCAATCTTTTTTTCAATATTTTCTGAAGTTTGATAATTGCTATGAACAATTTTTAAATTAGAAGCTTGTTTTGATTTCAATCGGTCCAAACAATAATTTTTGGTCATCGTGATTGCAAATGCTTCAGGGTTCTTATAGTTTTCAATGCTCTCCTTTCCATTCCACAATTTCAAAAAAACTTCTTGCACAGCGTCTTCAGCTTCATCTTTGGAAACCAAAATCCTTTTGGCTAAACGGTAAAGCTTGTCCTTAAAAGGCATTACTAAAGCAATAAATTCGGTTTTGTCCATTTTGGTGGTTGTGGTTTTTCCGTCTTCTATTTAAATGACGAACAGGCGCTATTTTTGTTACATTGAAAACGATTGGCTTAGTAAGATTAACCTTTTACCTTAATGAGAATTCTTAAAGATGAAATGTCTCGGGTAAATTTCGACTAAAAATCATATTTTTACTATTGCACTATAATCCCTAATTTACCTGTTTAAATTCCAAACATTAATAAACCTTCTTATGAAAAGAAAATTTTTCATTCCCTTATTAGCTTTTTCCCTACTTTTTGTTTCCTGTTTTAAGGATATGGACGACACCTTTCAACCAGCCTCAACACTTGATATACAAAATTTTATATACCGAGGTTTAAACTATTATTATCTGTACAAAGCAGACACACCGGAACTTGCAAATGATGCATTTGCCAACCAAGGCGAGCTCGATAGTTTCCTAAATAACTATGAAACTCCCGAAGCTTTGTTCGATTATTTGTTGTCGCCACAGGATCGTTTCAGTGCACTCTTTAGTGATTTTAGGGTAATTGAGGACGCTTTAAGCGGAATCAGCCTAAGTAATGGAATGGAGTTTGGTCTTGTATATTATCCAGACAACAGTGGCAATGTTTTTGGTTATGTGCGTTACGTATTGCCAAACACTGACGCCGAAGCTCGAGGTTTAAAGCGTGGTGATTTATTTACCACTATTGATGGCCAACAAATAAATAGCCAAAACTATATAGACTTACAGTCTCCAAATAGTTATACCATTGGTTTGGCAACGTATGATGGTACAAACTTTATACCCACTGGTGAAACTGTTCTTTTAAATAAAACCCAATACAACGAAAATCCTGTATATAAGGTCAAAACGTTTGATATCAATGGAGAAAAAATAGGCTATTTAATGTACAATGGTTTTATTAAAGATTATGATTCGCAGCTTAATGATGCTTTCGCACAGTTTAAAGCCCAAGGAGTTACCAATCTTGTTTTGGATCTTCGTTATAACGGCGGCGGCGCAGTGGAAACAGCAACCGATTTGGCCAGTATGATTACAGGACAGTTTAACGGACAAGTTTTTTATAAAGAATTTTGGAATGACGATCGCCAAGCTACAAACGCAATGAACGGGGTTTTTGATAGTTCCATAAGTAATGGTTCGGCTATAAACAGTCTTAATCTGAACAATGTCTATATTTTAACTACACGAAGAACAGCTTCTGCTAGTGAGTTGGTTATAAACGGACTTAATCCATATATAAATACCGTTCAAGTTGGCGATACAACCACTGGAAAGTTTCAAGCTTCTTTTTTACTTTATGATGCTCCAGCACCAATATTCAGCAGACAGGAAGCTAATCCATCACATTATTATGCAATGCTTCCGTTGGTGTTCAAAACTGCTAACGTCGCAGGCAATACAGATTATGGCGATGGATTATTTCCGCAGATTGTTTTAAAGGAAGATTATTTCAACTTAGGTCAATTGGGTGATGAAAATGAACCGCTTCTTGCCGCAGCCCTTTTTGAAATTGCTGGAAGACCTTACAATGGAAAGAAGGATTTCAAAGTATTGAAAGAACTTTCAGATAGTAAAGCAAATTCTCCAATTGATGGAAAAATGATTGGGAATTAATGAATCAGTATTTAATTAAAATAAATCCCCCCAGGAACAATACCAGTTTCGAAACTTTGAATTTCTTGATTGGTTGATAATTCATAGATTATTAATGAACCTTTACTTGCAAAATCTTTTGCGTCGGTGGCATAGAGTTTCCCGTCTTTTGCTTGAAGTGTATAAAAGTTACCGGAAATTATATCAATTCCAGGCATAGTAATGGAAGTAGTATTTACTTTATAAACTTTTCCGTCAAGGCTATAGAAAAGATTGACCCCATCAATTGTCAAACTAGTTGGGTGTTGTGTGGTTCCTAATGCATATGTTTGCGAAACCTGCCCAGTTGATAAATCCACTTTCACAAGCGAACCAGCAGTTTCAGTACCCGTGTAACTTGGCTTTCCGCCACAAAGCACATAAAGTGAATTTCCAGAAACTACCATGGAGTTTGGAACATCGCCCACCGTTATTGTGCTTTCCACAGTGGTTCCAGAAATTACGGATATTAAATTATTCTGCCCATAAGCTCCTTGATGGGCAACATAAACTTTATTGTTATAAACAACCATTCGCTCTGGCCCAAAAGGTACAGGAATAGTTGACGTAATTTCATTAGTTCTTAAGTCAACAACTGCCAAATAATCATCTGCATAGTCATTAGGGTCACCCCAATTGCTGACATATCCTTTGTTTCCGCCCGCAGTCACAAAATAACGCGGATTGTCCAAACCAGTTGTTATGGAGTCTAAACTTTGAAATGTATAGCGATTTACTATTTCAATTTTTTGCGAATTGCTAACAACGATATACGCATTGTTATCCACAAAGCCCATAGACTGAACTATATTGCCTAAAGAATATCCATTCACATTTCTAAAAACATTTTGCGTCACCGTGCTATAATCTTCAGAAATAAAGGTAATGTTACCACTTCCATTGTTGAATGGTCCTTCGTTGGTAACTAAAATACCTTTTTCAAAAGCTGCTGGGACGTATTCTTCTTGGTTGTTATCATCCTTACTACAAGACACAAAAAATATAATGGTTAGAGCAAAAAACACAATCTTTTTCATAGTTTTCATTTTAGTTATATATTAAAATTTAAGAATATTTGAATGTTTTGGGACGGCATCGGTCTGTATGCCACGTTTTCATAATATACATTTAAAACGTTTTTAAACCTGCCACCAAAAGTTATATTTTGGTTAAATGGTAAAGTATATTGAGCACCAAGATTGAAAACGGTATAACGATCCACAGTTTCACTGTTATCAGTAGTTGTATAGGTATCTCCAGTATACAAACCCTGTACATAAAAAGAAAACTTTTGAAAGTTATACACTAACGTTCCCGATGCTTTATGAAAGGGCACATAAATGAGCTGTTTTTCTTTCTCCAAATCTTCTGCCTTGGTGTATGAATAGTTTGCGTTTAAATCCAGAGATTGTTGATTGTTGAATTTTATATAATAACCTAAAACAGTCTCAATACCGTAATTTCTGGTTTTGCTGATATTAGCTGGTTGCCAAAGACCGCCGTTCCCAGGAATCCACTTTATTAAATCTTTTGAAGAAATATAATAAGCCGCAACATCAGCTTTCAGTTTTCCAATTGAAAACTCCTGTCCAAGTTCTACCTGATACGAAGTTTCTGGTTTCAAATCTATATTTCCACCTGCATACCAATACAAATCATTGAAAGTAGGAACTCGATAGTTTTTTGAGCCATTCAACCGAAGCGCATATTGTTTTGAAAAACTATATTTTGCATCTGCGGAAAAAAGAAAGGGATTGTCAAAATCATTCAAAAATTCCTGTCGAAAATTAATGCCATAATTAAATTTTTCTGAAAGCTTATGGTTTATTAATACAACTGCCGCCAATGTTTTACGGGAATTATCTCCCACATTATCGCCTTCGGCTGCAACATAAGTATATTCTAGCTTTCCGTTTATACGTATCTTTTTTTGAAGTAAAACCTCAGACTGAAACGCTCCAATAAAAGTATTCGCCTTTCCACCAGTATTGAATGACTTTTCACTATTCGGGAAATAATTGTACTGTTCAAAAAGGTGTGCAAAGCTTCCTTTTGTATTAACAACTCCAACTTTTTGTTGCAATTGCCATAGGTTTCTGGTTGTAATGTCTTTATAAGCATCTATCCCAATAGTGTTCAAACTGCCCGAAAAATTGCGGTCATTATAGGTATATTCTGAATTCCATGTTGCAACGCCTCTTTTTAGTTTTCGTGCCTCATTCACTTTTGCAGCAAAGCGGACAAATTGTCCGTGCTTGTTCTTTTGGTTTTTTTCAACATAATCGTAATCATTTTCCGAATTAATAAAATTCACGCCCACATTCAAATAATGATCGCCCCAAGTTTGTGTTGTGCTTGCATTTCCGCCCAAAGTTGAAAAGCTTCCATAGTGCAATCCAACTTTAGTTTCATCAATCTTTTTAAATGTATATGCATCGTTTAAATGGATACTTCCGCCCACGGCACCACTTCCGTATTGTACGCCTCCACCCCCACTTCTAATGGCAATTTCAGTATAGTTTAATGGTGAAATTGTATTGAAATCTGTTTGCCCTGTAAATACTGAGTTAATGTTTATTCCATTCCAAACAACTGCGGTTTGGGTAGCATTCGTGCCTCGGAAAGATGGAGACGAAACCATTCCGAAGCCGTTTTCTTTAAAGTAGATTGCAGTATTGTACCGAAGTGTTTCAGTTAAAGAGCTCGCATTTCTATCAATTAACGAGTCGTTCAATTTTTCAAGTTTGAACCCTTTTGAAAACTGGATGAGTTTGGAATCTGTCAGCATCACTTCAGGCAACTGCTGAATGCTGTCCAATTGTGCATACGCAGAGGCAGAGCACAAAAGAATAACAAAAATAATATGTAAACAGATTCGCTTCATAATTCAACCTTTATCCCGAAAGTTTGATGTTTTTATGTTAGAATCTGGCAGGTCTCCTGGCTTGTCTTTTGTGCCACCTTCCCATCCGCTTATTGCGAACAGTGGTTTTGAAGAATGCACGCCCAAAAAAAATTCGGGACGACTTACAGTTGCGGGAACAGCCTCGGTTTTTAACCGAATTCCCTTTTAAGAGCATTTTCCATAATGGAAAATTGCTCACCAAAATTCATTACAAAAATAGGCTTTAAATATTAGTTCACCCAACCAAAACTATTATTTTTGAGGATGCAAAAAATTGTTTTCTTATTTTCCTTTCTTTGTATTTTCGCTTCTTGCAAAAACGATTTTTCTAATAATAAAACCGAAGAAACTACTATTATTAAAGAGAAATCTTTGCAAATTAAATACGCAAAAGGTTTTGAAATTAGCACTTTTGAAGGCTACAAAACCATTACACTTAAAAATCCGTGGCCGGGAACCAGCAAAACTTTTAAATATGCGTTGGTTGAAAAAAAAGGGGCTCTTCCAAATCCTAAAAGTTATGATGCGGTAGTAGAAATTCCTGTGAAACGAATTGTTGTTACTTCCACCACACATATTCCTTCTTTGGAAATGTTGAACGAAACAGAAGCGTTGGTAGGTTTTCCAAACCTAAATTATATTTCTTCGGAAAAAACGCGTAAAAGAATATCAGAAGGAAAAATTACGGAACTTGGCAAAAATGAAGACATAAACACTGAAATTTTGATTGATTTAAAGCCAGATGCCGTAATTGGTTTTGCCGTAGACGGAAACAACTCAACCTTTGCTACAATTGAAAAAACTGGTATTCCCATACTTTACGATTCAGACTGGACGGAAACTTCCCCTTTAGGAAAAGCGGAATGGATAAAATTTTTTGGCGTTCTTTTCAATAAAGAAAAGGAAGCTGACAGTATTTTCAATACTATTGAAAGAGAATATCTTTCTGCAAAAAAACTTGCCTCTGAAGCTAAAAATGCACCAACAGTTATAAGTGGGGCAATGTATAAAGACATTTGGTATATGCCGCAAGGTGAAAGTTGGGGTGCACAGTTTATAGCTGATGCGAATGGCAAGTATCTGTGGAAAGATTCAAAAGGTACTGGCGGTTTATCATTAAGCTTAGAGTCAGTTATAGAAAAAGGCTACGATGTTGAAGTTTGGATTGGACCAGGGCAATTTACAAGTTTGGAAGAAATGAAAAAAGCAAACAAAGTATACGCACAGTTTAAAGCATTTAAAACTGGAAATGTTTATACCTATAGCTTAAAAAAAGGCGAAACTGGAGGCGTAATTTATTTTGAATTGGCTCCAAACAGGCCAGACTTGGTTTTGAAAGACCTAATAAAAATACTTCACCCAGAATTGTTTCCAAATCGCGAACTTTACTTTTTTGATAAATTGCAATAATGCAAACCTCACAAACATATCGGATTCATTTTGGAGTGCTTTTTTTAATGCTGATTGCCGCATTTTTGGTGAATTTGAGCATTGGTTCAGTTTCCATTCCCCTAAAGGAAGTTTTTTCCGTTTTAATTGGCAATGGTTCATCCAAAGAAACGTGGCAATACATTTTAATGGATTATAGGTTTCCAAAGGCAATTACAGCAATGCTTGCAGGTGGCGGATTGGCAATTTCAGGCTTGTTGATGCAAACACTTTTTAGGAATCCTTTGGCAGGACCTTTCGTTTTGGGCTTGAGCAGTGGTGCCAGTCTGGGCGTTGCCATATTGATTTTAGGCGCAAGTGCTTTTGGAGGATTTTTTGGAACTATGCTTTTAAGTCAATGGAGTTTGGTAATCGCTTCGGCAATGGGAAGTTTTTTAGTTTTATTGGCAGTTTTAGCCGTAACTTTTCGAATAAAGGATACCATGGCCATTTTGATTATCGGTTTAATGTTCGGAAGTGTAACTACTGCTATTGTTTCTGTCTTGTCCTATTTCAGCAATTCAGAACAACTGCAACAATACATTTTTTGGTCCTTCGGAAGTTTGGGAAACCAATCTTGGCAGGGCGTTTTGATTTTGGGAATCTGTTTTTTGGCAGGATTAACATTAAGTGTTTTTAGTAGTAAATCATTGAACGCATTACTTCTAGGCGAAAACTATGCTAAAAGTATGGGACTCCATATTAAAAAAACAACATTCATACTTATTTTGGCAACAAGCATTCTTGCTGGAGGTATCACAGCCTTTGTAGGCCCAATTGCCTTTGTTGGTTTGGCGGTGCCACATTTGGTGCGCCAATTTTACAAAACCTCAAACCATTTGGTTTTGTTGCCAGCCGTATTGCTTTTTGGCAGTTTGCTAATGCTAATATGCGATACCGTGGCACAATTGCCTTTTAGTGAATTTACATTACCCATAAATGCAATTACTTCATTGATAGGAGCTCCAGTTGTAATTTGGTTATTGGTCAGAAAACGAAAACTTTTCTTTTAATGGCTTCAGAAGAAAAACATATCATTTTACAAACGCAGTATCTTGCCGTTGGTTATTCAACAAAAAAGGAGAATTCTGTAATTGCCCAAGAAATCAATTTTTCTATTTCAAAGGGTGAGTTGGTAGGGCTTGTTGGTGCAAATGGAATTGGAAAGTCAACGTTGCTGCGAACATTGACGGGAATGCAAAATGCTTTGAGCGGTGACGTATTTTTAAAAGAAAGAAACTTAAAAGAATATTCTTCTTTTCAACTCGCAACACAGTTGAGTGTGGTTTTGACCGAAACTCCAGCTTCTAAAAACCTGTCAGTTATGGAAATGATTTCATTGGGAAGACAACCTTATACAAACTGGGTCGGTTTCCTTTCTGAAGAAGATAAAAAAGCCGTGGGCCTGGCCATGGAAGCTACTGAAACTAGTACCCTTGCCCACCGAAAATGTTTTGAATTAAGCGATGGCCAAATGCAACGGGTTGCCATTGCACGAGCATTGGCGCAGGATACTCCAATTATAATTCTGGATGAACCTACGACACATTTAGACTTATATCATCGTGCTTATGTTTTAAAATTATTAAAAAAACTGGCTTCTGAAACACAAAAAACAATTCTCTTTTCAACTCACGAAATTGATTTGGCAATTCAACTAACGGACAAAATGCTAGTGATGACAAAGGATAAAACTTTTTATGACGCCCCATGTAAACTGATTGAAGCTGGAAGATTTGAAGCACTTTTCCCAAAAGAAACCATAGATTTTGATGGAAAAACCGGACGGTTTACCATTCGAAAATAAGTATCTTTACTTGAAAATTTATTGCAATGAACGAAACTTTTCTTTTCCTTTTACTTGCCGCAATATGCATATTAATAGGTGCATTTTTGGGCAATTACTTTGCACGCCTAAAAAGCAAAACCGAGACCAGCAAATTGGAGGAACGACTCCAAAATGCACAATTTCAGGAAGAAAAATTGAATGATCGTTTGGGCCTTTTAGTTTCTGAAAAAGAGGGTTTGCAAAAAGAAAAAGAGCAAATAAACATGCAGCTTTCAAAGCAAAGTGCTGAATACAATGCATTATACGCCGAGCTAGAGAAGGAAAAAGAACGTTTTCAAAATTTTGAAAAGGACTTTAAAGATAAATTTGAAAACCTGGCCAATAAAATTTTGATTGATAAAACAGAGGTATTTACAGATTCTAACAAAAAGAATATTGAAAGTATATTAAAACCTTTGAATGAAAAAATTAAGGAGTTTGAAGAAAAGGTCGGAAAAAACAATGTAGATTTTATTAGAACACATGCTGAGTTAGGCAAACAGCTCCAGTTTTTGAACGAACAAAATATTAAAATAAGTCAAGAAGCAGATAATCTTACCAAAGCACTAAAAGGCGATTCCAAAATTCAAGGAAACTGGGGCGAAATGATTTTGACTAGGGTTTTGGAAGAATCTGGCTTGGAAAAAGGAAGAGAGTATAGCATACAGGACAGTTTTGAAAACCCTGATGGTGGTAGGCTACAAACAGACGTTATTATTCATTTGCCGGACGGAAAGAAAATGATAATTGACAGTAAAGTTTCATTGACCGATTTTGAAAGATACGTCTCTGAAGAAAATGAAGATCTTAAAAGAAAATATCTAAAAGATCATATTGATTCCATTAAACGCCACATTGTGACTTTAAGTGAAAAGAAATATTATCACGCTATAAACGAGAGTCCAGATACCATTTTTATGTTCGTTCCTATTGAACCAGCATTTGCAATAGCAGTAGCAAACCAAAAAAACCTGTATCAAGAAGCGTTTAAAAGAAAAGTAATGATTGTAACCCCTTCCACACTTTTGGCTGCATTGCGTTTGGTTGAAAATCTTTGGGAAAACGATAATCAGAAAAAAAACACACTTGAAATAGCAACTGAAGCTGGAAGACTATATGATTCTTTCGTAGGGCTTTTAGATGAATTAAGTAAAATAAGAAAGCAATTGGGAACTGTTCAAGGTTCTTTTGACAATGCCTTAATAAAGTTAGAAGGAAAAGGCAACCTAGTAAGAAGAGTTGAAAAACTTCGAAAATTAGGCGCTATTACTAGCAAAACCATCGACCAAAAACTATTGAAAAACAGTGATGAAAATAACACTCAGTAAAATTGAATTATTATATAGTATTTTTTCTATTTTACACTCCTTAAATATTAAAAACCCCAAAATTTCATGAAATTACAATTACTTTTTATA
>JAGQYZ010000475.1:0-2233 GCA_020435865.1 Aequorivita sp.
ATCGGTATGGCTGTATTAAATCCAACGGACGCAACAAACCATACATTCCCGAAAGTATGCGTAATGAATCTTGTAAAAGGTCCAGTTTATCTGAAGGAATGGTGTATGCATCCAGACCTGTATATACATCGCCAGCAAAAGCGTAAACAGCGGGGCGTGCATTTTCTTTTGTAAAAGGAGTATTAAATTCTTTGTAGCGTTGGTAATTAAGCTCTGCCAGTTTATCACTGATGTCCATCAACTTACCAATAGTTTTTTTGCTTTTGCGTTCCAGTTTGCTATTTATCAATTCGGCTTCTTCCAAAAATTTTGGTTGAGTGGCACGAGTGGTGGGAAGTTTGGATTCAAAATCCAGTGTTTTAGCTGGGGAAACTACTATTTTCATTAAAATTGCTTTGCTCCAAAAATAACGAAAACAATTCTGAAATTTTCACTCAGAATCATTTAAAATGTTTTGATTGCATTTCAATCACTTTTTGTAGTTTCAACTTTTATTAATTGATTTATTTTTTTGAAAGCAGCATATTTCCCAACGTATACCCAAATATGTGAAGCGCTCGTCACAATCTTTGAAAAATTGCCCACGGTAGTTTTTGATTGTCCTTTTTTAAACGATGCTGTTCCTTTGGAACACTCAGCAAATTTCACCAGAAAAGAACTTGATATAAAAACCGAAGAGATAGTTAAAAGTCTTTTAAAATCAGAGTGCGGTTTTTTGGAAATAATTTATTCGTGGAACACCCTTCATTCTTGAATGAATTTGAAAACAAAATTCTTCCTCATTTTAATTTAAAATACACTAAAAAACTACAAGTGGCTCAAGAAATAAAAGATATTATGCAAAGAGTTTTCAGAAAACACCTTTTGCTTTTTAGAATAAAAATATTTCTCCAAAGCAAAAAAATCACTAGCTGTGATAGTCTAGTGATTTTTTTACAAAACCCGAAGGGATGAGTTTTAAAATTAAATTACAATTTTATTCAAGGAAAATCTTTTTGGTAATTATTTCGCCTTGGATATCTACTTTAACAATGAGCATTCCAGCCGAAAAATAATTTGTAGGCATTTCAACTTCATTAAATCCCTTTTGAAGTTCAAATTCTTTGTTTGTGACCATTTTCCCATTGATGTCAAAAATCTCTACTGATACACTTTCGTCTTTTGGTAGCTGAAGAGCCAATTTTATAGGGTTTCCATACTTACTTGGATTTGGATAAACCGATAAAGAAAACTTTTTCGAAGTTTCATCTAATCTTTTTTCTGGCGAATTTGTTTGATTGGGGAAGTTCTTCCCAAGGTTTTGGGTTAACGTTCCATAGGCTTCAAATTCAATAATATGAACCCCCGTATTCACTGAATTGTAATTCATATTTACGCGTATGTAACGTGCGGAGGGGTTACCGAGATTAAAGGTATTTCCCTCACTAGTCGCTGGAGTTGTGTTTGTATTGAAATCGACCAAAGTTGTCCAATTAGTCCCGTTAAGCGAACCTTGAATATCATATTGATAATATCTGATACCATCATAATAATTGAAAACCACTAATTTACTAAGATCGTATTCATCTCCCAGATCCACGCTCCACCACTGTGGAAAAGGACTTGCGCCCCACCAATTATCTATTGAATATATACCATCAACTGCATTTGAGCTCGCTGCTTCAGTACCACTTGATGAGGTTGTTGGTTTATTTAAAGCTATATTTCCGCTAGGAGGTAGATCATCATCACTTACAATATTCACTGTGGCAGTGGAAGGCGAACCAATTGTATAACCACTACCCGATGAAAGTGTAAGGGCAACTGTTTCTATTGGTTCAATCTCCAAATCATTAACAGGGGTTACTGTTATAAAACCAGTCTGCTGCCCAACAGGGATAATTACCGTTCCAGAAAGTGGGTTATAATCGGATCCTGAGGAAGCTGTACCTCCAATGGTATAATTCACCGTAAGTGGGCCACTGTTGTTATTTACTGCATCGAGACTTACAGTGAAGGTTCCAGTATCCAATGGATTCTCGGAAGCTGAAGCATCAGATGCCTCTATTGTTACTTGAGGATCAACAGGACTGGACACTTGTCCATAAGCTTCAAATTCAATGATATGAACACCTTGATTCGCTGAATTATAATTCATATTTACTCTTAAATAACGAGCTTTCGGGTTATTGAGGTTGAATGTATTTCCCTCGTTTGTTGCAGGGCTTGTATTTGAATTAAAATCAACCACAGT
>JAGQYZ010000475.1:2330-2665 GCA_020435865.1 Aequorivita sp.
ATGTCAAAATTACTTCCAAGATCTACCTGCCACCATTGTGGGTATGGAATTCCTTGCCAATAATTGCTTCTATTTTTGATCCCATCAACAGCCTTATCTTTTGTAGAAAATCCGTTAGATGCAGTAGTAGGTTTTAAAAGAGCAAGGTTTGTTCCAGGCGGAATAACATCTTCACTATACATGTTTATTGTTGCAGTTTCTGGTGTACCTATATTATAACTGGTATCTGAAGTCAAGGTGAGGATAACAGTTTCCGTTAGCTCCGCTTCAGAGTCATCTATTGGTGTTACTGTGATAGTTTTGCTTTGCTGCCCGTTGGGAATGGTTACTGTTCC
>JAGQYZ010000028.1 GCA_020435865.1 Aequorivita sp.
CCGTAACCTTTTTAAAATCGGCTGCGGAATTAATCCATTTATCTTCTTTTCTGTATTGAAGCAAACGATCAATCTCTTCATTGGACATTCCCAAGGTGTAGCCTTTATAATCTGTGATAAAATTAGGATTGAAGGGATATATTTTCGGTTTTCTATTTTCCACTTCGGCAATCCGGAGTGAATCCAACTCTTTCTTTATAGAAACAATTTCAGCGGAAGAAGTATCAAAAGTGTCTTCTTCTGAAAAATCTACAAACCAATATATACATAAAAGTGATATGATGAGCAACAACAAAAGTAAAATCCCACTCCGTTGCTGTTTGCTGAACGTGAAGTGGGATTTTAATTCCATATTATTTTATTTTTTTACATATGCTTCTGCATATCTTCCAAACCTTCATCCAAGGCATCATGCTTGGTTCGAATGGCTTTCATATAACGATTAAGTTCTTTCCTTACAACTGGTGTTAATAATACAACTCCAATAATATTAGGCACAACCATTGCAAAAATCATTGCATCAGAGAAGTTGATTACAGAGCCAAGGCTTATCACGGAACCAACCCATATAAAGATACAAAATAAGAGTTTATATATAAGTTCGGTAACTTTTCCTCTTCCAAAAAGATAAACCCAACCTTGCATTCCGTAATACGACCATGAGATCATTGTTGAAAAAGCGAATAATATAACAGCAATAGTAAGTACAATAGAAAAGTGCGGAATTACACTGTCAAAAGCGGTGGCGGTTAGCTCTACTCCTTCTTTTACCTCTACTCCGTATTGAATAATATTATTATCAAAATTTGTAATCACAATTACCAAAGCAGTCATCGTGCAAATAACTACCGTATCAATAAATGGTTCCAAAAGCGCCACGATTCCTTCAGATGCTGGATATTTTGTGCGCACAGCGGAGTGAGCAATTGCCGCAGAACCAACACCTGCTTCGTTTGAAAATGCACCTCTACGCACCCCTTGAATCATAACACCAACTAAACCACCTGCAATACCAAGCCCAGAGAAAGCACCTTCAAAAATAAGTGCAAAAGCGTCTCCAATATGCATATAATTAGCTGCCAAAATAACAAGTGCACCCAATACATAAATTCCTGCCATAAATGGAACTATTTTTTCAGTAACTTTTGCAATACGCTTAATACCGCCGATAATTACAACGGCAACAATTATTGCCATAATTATACCGAACCATATAGCTGCATTGGTTCCCTGCAATTCAAAAAGCTGCACAAATTGCGCTGCTGCCTGGTTTGCTTGAAACATATTTCCACCGCCAAAAGATCCACCAATTACAAATATTGCAAAAACGACTGCCAGTACTTTTCCAAGACCACCCATTCCCTTTTGGCTCAGACCTTTTTTCAGGTAATACATTGGTCCACCATATACAGTTCCATCTGGCCCAACATCTCGAAATTTTACACCTAAAGTACATTCCGCAAATTTTGAAGCCATACCCAATAAACCAGCAAGAATCATCCAAAAAGTTGCTCCAGGACCGCCAATGGAAAGCGCTACTGCTACTCCTGCAATATTTCCTAAACCAACGGTTGCAGATAATGCAGCTGTTAGTGCCTGAAAATGTGAAACTTCACCATCTGCGCTATCATCACGTATGGTTTCTATAATGTTTTCCTGTTCGTTTGGGGTAACATCGCCATATAGAGTATCAGCTCCATGTTTTTCAATATCTTCATATTTTCCCTGAACTACTTTTAACGCTGTACCAAAACCTGTAAAATTAATGAGTTTGAAATAGAACGTAAAGTACAACGCTCCACCAATCAATACTATTAATACCCAAGGTATTTGAAAAGACTCAGAAAACGGTATTTCATAGAATATTAGTTCTACAAACCAACCGGTATATTTTTGAAAAATCGCATCAACTTGTTCAGAAGCAGTGGTATCTTGCGCGAAAGTTATTATTGGAATTAAGAATGTGATTAGTGAAAGAAGGAATTTCTTCATAGTTGATTTTTAAGATGAAATGCTTATGTAAATAAAACGAAGCAAGATGCTTAAAAAAATCTACAATTTCAAAAAATTGAAGGGAAATTTGTTATTGTTTTCTTAAACTCCGTATTCCTTTTTAAGACTTTCTATTTGTTCGGGTCTGCCAATCAATATTAATTTTGAGTTTTTTTCAAGAATAAGTGAAGGCTCAGGATTCACGATATATTCACCAGTTGGAGAAATATAACCAATAATAGAACAACCTGTTTTTTTACGTACATCAAGTTCTTTTATTGCTTGCTCTTTTCCGTGGGGGCACATCTTTTCAAAAGGTATTTGTTCTACATTAATACTATCATGCTGACCTGAGACGGTCAAATTGTCCAAAAACTCAACAAGATCAGGAACAACGACCAATAAAGCCATGTGGTCCCCGCCAATTTTATCTGGCATAATCACGTTGTCTGCCCCGCCGAGTTTCAGTTTTTTATAGCTAGTTTCTTCACTGGCACGGCTTATTATTTTAAGCTTTTTATTCATTTGTCGTGCTGAAAGCACTATAAACAAATTATCTGCATCATTTGGCGTGGCGCAAATTAGAGTAGAAGCTTTTTCTATACCAGCCTTCATCAATGTTTCATCTTCAATGGCATTGCCCAGGATGAATAGCATATTTTCATCCGAAAAACGGTCTATAACTTCTTCATCCCTTTCTATTATTACAAACGGTTTTTTGTACGCCAATAATTTCTGAACAGCTTGTTTTCCGTTTCTACCAAAACCGCAAACTATAATGTGATCATGCATGGATTCTAATTTTTTCTGCACTTTTTTCTGTCTTAAAATTCCTATGTTTTTGCTTAAAATATATTCTGTAATTACCGAAATGGCATAACCAACGATAAAGATACTGGAAATGATGAGAAGCGAAACAAATATTTTTTCCATAGGGTTCAACGGCATCACTTCGCCATAACCTACGGTTGTTATAGTAATTACCGTCATATAAAAAGCATCTACCCAACTATAGCCAGAAAAAAAGTGAAAGCCGCCTACTCCAGTAATAAACACTATGAGCAGGAGCATAATTGCAACCGTTATTTTGGAACTGAAGAATTGCTTCATAGATCAAAAACAGAAGTTCGTTTAGTATTTACAAGGTCTTTCAGCTTCAACAAGAAAGCCATGGTAAGATAAAGCGCAAAGCCAACACCTAGTGTGGCAAAGGAAACATAAATGAAAAATAGCCGAACACTTTTAGCGCGCATTCCCAACCTATCTGCGAGACGGGAAGAAACGTAAAAGCCCCTTTTTTCAAGGTAGTGGCGTAATGAATATACTGCTTGCAACATAGCTGCAAAATACACTTTTTCGTTCTAAATATGTACGCGAACTGCTATAAAAATCCCTTTTGAATTTGTTCGTTCTTTGATATTTTTCTTTTAGAACTAATTATTGAATTCCCGACTGCACAATGCAAACATCTGTTTTTGTCGCAGTATTCACTTTTTAGTTGAAGCAATGCCTGACTTTGATTTGCACTTTTTGAAATTTCTTTAAGAGTATTGAATTTTTTCACAATTGTATTTTCTTCAGAAAAAATCTCAGAGGCAAGTGCCAGTATTTCATCAGAAGCATCTAGCCCCTGTTGTCTTGCATAACAGAATTTTAATGGAATAATGGTGTTGATTACCAAAAGATCCACAAAGCTTTTAGTGATTCGCTTTTTTCGTTCCAGCGAAGAAACACCAAAGTTGTAATGTTTATCCCAATATTCACTTGCGCAAATATGGAAGAGTTTATAATAGCCGTTAATGTTTTGAATTGAGATTATTTGTGAAAATAGATTTTTATGCTCAAAATAAACCGTTGCAAACTGTGCCAAACGTATCGTAGGGAAGTTTGGTGGCCGCAACCGAAAAAATTTGGGAACAATAACGTTTTCATTGTTCAAATCAAATTTATGTTTTAAATATTCGTAATTAGTTTTCAAGGTTTTGGAGTACCAATCTTCCTTTTCCTCTTCTAACAAACCAGCTTGTCCTATTAACAATGCTTCCAAATCTTGCCGCTCTTGACTGCATTTTTTCACAACCGAAAAATCTACAGATTTTGCGATACTGAAAAAAGATTCGCCGTTTACTTTTAAGCCAAAATTTTTACAAAGCATTCTGAATAATAAACTTTCCCAATGGTTTTGAGAGTCTTTTAATTCTTTCAAAAGAATTGATTCTTTCTTTTGAAGCCTTTCAAAAAAGAGGCGTTCTAGCCAGTTTTCAAAAATAAAATCAGTAACAAATTCAAAATCATTTTCACAATTAATCCATTTTTTTTCTTTTGAAAACAGTTTTTGATATTTCTCCATAGTAGTTTTTGGAATGTGCTTTTTTATAGTAAATGTGGGAATTACCGAACCGTCCTTTCTATAAATTTCAGCATCATGTTCCCAAACAACATGAAGTATTACATTATCATAAGCAGCATCAGCTTCATGGCTGTGGGCATACCAATCTGAAGATTTAATGTGTATTTCAATATTGCCAGCCCAAAGTTGGCCTTCCAACTCAATTTGTGCATTAAAAAAGTCTGGTCCTGAATTTAAATTATGGCTCCCTTGGTTCTTAATGTGGAGGTGTTCGTTATTCGACGTGAGAAAACTACCCACATCAAACTTCTGAAATTTCCACACGTAATGCAGAAAATCTTCTTTCATTAAAAATAAAATTTAAGGGGAGTCTTAATAAATGAGAAGTAAAGATAGCGAAAAATATTAGGCCTCTGCTTCTTCCTTTTGCATTTTTTCCTCTGTATCAGAATGTTGATGAGATTTTTCTGTTTTGGAATCTAAATAAAGAATACGGTTCCATTTATAGAGCCTGCGCATAAGCAAAATATATCTAAAAAAGCCTACCGCTATAAACACAACACTTATCACCAAAGCGGCGTAACCTATCCAATGTATGTTATTAAAATCTTTAAGTTGAAGGATCGCTATACCACCCAACATTAGATATAAGGAAGCCCTTATATATGCCAAAAGGGTTCTTTCATTCGCAAGTTTTGTGCGTTCCAATGCCAATATTTCATTGGTATTCTCAGGCAGTGGTTGTGTTCGTAAAAACCGAAATAACTTTTTAGAATTTTCCTTCATAACAGCCTAAAATTAGCAAAAATCTACCTCCATTTTAAGTGAAACAGGAAATTCTTTTATATAAGGCAGAAACTATAAGGCACTGATAATGTCGTGCTTGGTGATTATGTTGTAGTTTCCATTACCCAAATCTACCAAAACAGCATTATTTTCTTTGTGTATCAGTTTTGAAATTTCTTCAATTGGCGTGCTCTTTTTTACAATAGGAAAGGGTTTGTGCATCACCTCTTTTATAGGAAGATCTGCCACATTTTTGTTTTCCAGATATTTCCGAAGCAAATCGGTTTCGTCCAAAGCACCCACAAAACCTGAAGTGTCTTCCACGGGAATCTGTGAAATGTTGTATTTTTTCATCCGCTCAATCGCGTGACCAACCAATTCCTCAGTTTTTACAGTAATCAAAGGTTTGTCTTCGTGTTCTTTTATCAAATCGGAAGCGTTTTTCACTTCGTCTTCTACAAATCCGCGTTCGCGCATCCATTCGTCGTTATACATTTTTCCCACATATCTGCTTCCGTGATCGTGGAAAAGGACAACTACCACATCATCTTTTGTGAATTTATCTTTCAATTGAAGCAAGCCTTTAATTGCAGCTCCGGCTGAATTCCCTAAAAAGAAACCTTCCATCTTCGCAAGCTTTTGGGTATAGATTGCCGCATCTTTATCGGTTACTTTCGTGAAACCATCAATCACACTGAAATCTACATTCTTTGGAAGAATATCTTCGCCGATACCTTCGGTTATGTAGGGATAGATTTCATTTTCGTCGAAAACACCTGTTTCGTGGTACTTTTTGAAAACACTTCCATAGGTATCAACACCCCAAATTTTTACGTTCGGGTTTTGTTCTTTTAAATATTTTCCAACACCGCTGATAGTTCCTCCCGTGCCAACTCCAACCACAAAATGCGTTACTTTTCCATCAGTCTGTTTCCAAATTTCGGGGCCGGTGCTTTCGTAATGTGCCTTGGTATTGCTGGGGTTGTCATATTGATTTACGTACCAGCTATTTGGCGTTTCCTCTGCCAAACGTTTCGATGTGGAATAATAACTACGTGGATCTTCGGGTGCCACGTTTGTTGGGCAAACTATAACCTTACTTCCCACCGCTTTCAGAATATCAATCTTTTCTTTACTCTGTTTATCGCTAATTACGCAGACCATTTTATAGCCTTTTACAATTGCAGCTAATGCCAAACCCATTCCAGTATTTCCGGAAGTTCCCTCGATGATTGTTCCACCGGGTTTTAATCTTCCGTCCGCTTCAGCATCTTCAATCATCGTTAAGGCCATTCGGTCTTTCACCGAATTTCCAGGATTGAAAGTTTCATATTTGGCAAGTACTAAAGCGGGAATATCCCCAATAATTTTATTGATTTTTACCATTGGTGTGTTACCTATAGTTCCTAAGATGTTTTCTGCGTATTCCATAAAATATTTTGAGGCGGCTAAGGTACAATTAATAGATTAAAACAAAATGCATTACTTACCTAAGACCTATTAATATTGAAATGTTTAAATGGTTTTTGCCAAAAAGGTAGAGAAGTAGAAGATTGACAAGAAGGTAGGATAGTAAGTTTAATAAGTAGAAGTAAAATA
>JAGQYZ010000476.1 GCA_020435865.1 Aequorivita sp.
ATCAAAAATTATATGAGATGCGGATGATTCCTGAGGCTGTAGATCAAATAATCCACCATTTGTTACAGCACAATTTTTTGAATGAAACTCGTTTTGCGCAAGCCTTCACCCGTGGGAAATTTAAAAACAAAAAATGGGGAAGGAATAGAATTGTGAATGAATTGAAAATGCGTCAAATTTCAAATTTCAATATAAAAATTGCTTTAAAGGAAATTCCTGATTCAGAGTATCACATAACCTTTGAAGCCTTGGCAGAAAAGCGATTGCAACAATTGGTTTCAGAAAAAAACCTTCAGAAAAAAAAGAAGAAGCTGGCGGATTATCTTTTTTATCGGGGTTGGGAGAGTGAGTTGGTTTACTCAAAAATTAATGAAATACCGAAATGATTTTTTAATTTTTGTCTGATACCCCTTCACCGTTTTCGGTATCATTTTTTCCCTCAACCTTTTTCCCCTTCAAATACTCTGGCAACTCCATACCAGCCATGTTGAACATTTCTTGAAGTGGTGGTACAGATCCATACATTCCCGAAATAAAGTTGGAAGTTGCTGTTTTACCATCTTTTGAAGCACCATTTTCCCAAACGGTAACTTTATCGATTTTAATGTTTTTAATAGCGTCTGCCTGAAGTTTAACCAATTCAGGAAGCTTGTCGGCTATCAATAAAAGAACAGCATCTTTGGAGTTGTTTCCGGCCGCTTTTACAATTCTGTCAAAACCTTCCGCCTGTTTGGTCAATATTTCAAACATACCCTGCGCTTCTGCTTGAGCCTTGAACAAAATTGCATCTGCTTCCCCTTTGGCTTGGCGTCTTATTTTTTCGGCCACCGCTTCTGCGTCTATCTCTGCTTTTCGTTTGTCAATTTCTGCAGGAACAATAATATCAGCAAGTTGGGTGCTTCGTTCTCTTTCCGCACGGGTAATTTCGGCTTCCTTTTCAGCTATATAAGATTCTTCCAATGCTTTTGCTGATTGCACTTTTTCCGACGCAATTGCCACTCTTTCGGCTTCTGCTTCACGTTGACGTCGTAGCGAATCTGAATTTGCAACGTTTATTTTCGCAATGTTTTCACCTTCAACAGCTTGTGCATTTGCGGCGGCCACCTGTGTGCGTTCATCCTGTTTGGCATTTGCTTCCCCGATGGAACCATCTCTATTTTTTTCGGCCACAGACTTACGTGCGGCGTTGATAGCGTGGGCAGCAGCTTCTTTTCCTAAAGCTTCAATATAACCAGATTCGTCAACAATATCTGTAATGTTTACGTTGATAAGCTTTAAACCTACTTTCTTCAATTCTGACTCAACACTGTTAGAAATATTGGTCAAAAACTTATCTCTGTCGTTGTTTATTTCTTCAATATCCATGGATGCAACAACCAAACGAAGCTGCCCAAAAATAATTTCTTTTGCAAGCTCTTGAATTTGCTCCAAACCTTGTCCCAACAATCGTTCAGCAGCATTTTGCATAATGCCCGGCTCGGTGGAAATACCAATGGTGAAGCGAGAAGGGACGTTTACACGAATGTTTTGCTTACTTAATGCGTTTACCAAATTCACTTCAATTGAAATAGGTGTTAAATCAAGATATTGATAATCCTGAATTACAGGCCAGATAAATGCCGCACCCCCGTGAATACAGCGGGCAGAATTTCCTGTGCCTACCTTCCCGTAAATAACCAATATTCGGTCTGATGGGCAGCGTCTATATCTTCTTATAAAGGTGATGAGAATGATAAAAACAAATAAAATGGCGAATCCAATGGCCAACAAAGGCGCAAATGATTCTACTTGGAGTGGTAAAAAAGTCATGATTAGGAAGTGTGTTTGTTTACAATTAAAATTCCGGTGCCCGTTATTTGGGTTACTGTTATGATGTCTCCTTGGTGAAGGTCCACAGTGTCGTCAGTAAGTGCATCAAGTTCGCGCAAACCTCCTTGAATATTGATGTGTACTTTTCCAATTCTAGAACGATTGGCGCCAATAGTGAGGTAAACTTCGCCAATTTGGTTCAGTGCATTTTCGATTTTTAAAGAACCACTGCTGGTTAGTTTTCCTAAGTAATAGAAAAGTGAAGCCATAATGGCCATCATCAGCAGTCCACAGATAGTGGAAATCAGGATGACCATCCCTTTAGAAAGTCCTTCACCAATACAGGCAATTCCTGACCATCCAAAAAGGGTAAAGAAACCGACTAAATTTTTAAAGGAAAGAAATTGGAAATGAATTCCTGTGTCGCCTTCTATATCTGTATCTACATCGCCAGTATCGTGTGCCTCACCACCGATAAAAGTTAGGAGTATGAGTATGACAAAAATTGCCGAAGCAATCAAAGCGATAGTCCAATAAACCTTTTCAAAAGGTTCAAAAGCTGCAAACCATTCATTCATTGGGTGGGATGTTTTTATTTATCTTGGTAAGATAATAACTTTATGAAAGGGGTGCAATAGCTTGAAATATTATTATTGAGGTATTTTGTCCCGGTTTATAAAAAGTGAGTATAAAAAGAAATTTTTTTCAGTGAAAAAAGATTGCTAAATATTAAACGAAGCCCCCACATTCACCGAAACCTGATTGTGCAGTTTTTCGGCTGAAGATAAAGTATCCGTATTGTATTTTGCAAAAGGCACACTAAGCTCTGTAAAAACCCCAAAACCGCTCGTGAAAAAATACCGTGCTCCCAAATGTCCTCCAAAATTTTTCAAACTAACGTAAAGTCCAGGATAGACATCGAATTTTTCATCAACATTTATAACATTGCCGAGGTTTGCGTTGAAACGGGCCCTAAAGTCAAAACGATCTTTAAATTCAGCAACAGGAGTTTCGTTGCCATCCAAATCTCTTACTTTATTAATTCCTAAAAGATAAGCGGAAGCAACACCAAGCGAGATATTTTCACCCACACCAAAATCCAGGCTTCCCATAATTCCTGTACCATTATTTTGAAAATTAGCACCTACTTGAAATTTCACATCACCTTTACCAGAATAGGCCTGCGCAAAAGTTAGTTGTACAAAAAGAAGTGTAAGTATGGTTACAGCAATTTTCATTCTGAAAAAATTTAAAGGAAAGATACTAAATTCTTCAGAAATCAAAATGATTTGTTGGTTCGAACAATAGCTTGCTCATTTTTCCAATCGATCCATTTTTGGCCTTTAACTTTTCGCATCAATTGGTCAAAATAACGCATAAAGGCAAGATTATAAATTGCTTTGGCTAAATTTTTTGGGTTCCGTGGAATGGCACGGAGGCTCATTGAAAAACCAGGTGTTAAGTAACGCATATAGTGCCAATAGCCTTCGGGCATATACAATACGTTGCCATGTTCCAGATGTGTGATAAAACCTTCGGCTTTTTTTAAAGCGGGCCATTTTTCATAATCTGGATTGGTAAAATCTATATCCTCTCGGGTTATTAATGAATGTGGAATTTTATATAAATAATCGTTTTGTTTTTGGTCAAAAAGAATTACTTCCTTTTTTCCTTGAAAGTGAAAATGGAAGATGTTTGCCAGATCAATGTCATAGTGCATAAATGTATAAGAATCCCTACCACCGAAGAAAAGCATCGGCAGGCCTTTCATTAATTTCAAGCCAAAATCGGGATAGTCAAAATCTTTTTGGAGTTGTGGAACTTCTTTTAAAATGTTCCAAAGAAAAATACGGTATTTGGTAGGTTCGGTTTTCAGCAATTCCACATATTCGCGCATTTTCATCATGGCGTGCGGTTGGTTAAAACCATCTTTATGGCTGACTGGTCGATTGTCGTATAGAGGAACCATTTTATCGCCTGCAACTTCAGCCATATAATCAAGGTTCCATTTGGCGAATGCAGGCCAATCCTCAACAAACCTTTCAATAACAACAGGTTTTTGGGGCTTAAAATATTTTTTTAGAAAATCTTCTTTGGTAATTGTTTTTACCCTGTCTATCTTCTGTAATTGCATAGCTTTAATCAACGGGTAAATTTACAAATCCTATATAAAATGTTAGGGTGGCGTTAATATAACTTTAAGTTTTTAAATAAAAGAAAAATCCCAAGTTCCATTTTTTTGGGACTTGGGATTCATTATTTTGATTTTTCTTAGTTTTTTAATCTGCCAAAACCATCACCCGATTGTTATTACACTCAACGGTTCCACCAGAAATCTGCAATACCCATTTGCCATCCTCTTGGATGAATTTTTCCTGAAAACCTTCCGCGATTGTCGGGTTTCCTTTAAATTTCACTTTTCCTTCCTGTAAAACAGAAACGATAGATGCGTGGTTATTCAGCATTTGAAAGGGGCCTTCAACGCCTGGCACAGTTACACTTTCAACTTCACCTGCAACTAGGGATGCTTCGGGGGTTACTATTTCTAAGTACATTTTTTGTATTTATGTGTGATGAGTTATGAGTTATGAGCAACTCTGCGCTCATAACTCATAATTCTGAACTTGTTTTAAGCTTCCGCTAGCATTTTTTCACCAGCGGCAATTGCTTCCTCGATGGTTCCTTTTAGGTTGAAGGCTGCTTCTGGAAGTTTATCCAATTCGCCATCCATAATCATATTAAAACCTTTGATAGTTTCTTTAATGTCAACCAAAACTCCAGGAATACCTGTAAACTGCTCTGCTACGTGGAAAGGCTGTGAAAGGA
>JAGQYZ010000477.1 GCA_020435865.1 Aequorivita sp.
ATGTAGGTAGCTTGCCATTTTTTGTGCGCTAAACTTTCTTAAAAAAAAACAAAGATCGCTTGCTCCTCCGCTAAAGCTATGGCCGCACGTGGACGCTGAAAGAGCAAATAATAAAGACCGTTTCGTTTATAGAATCACATCAGTTTAGATACAAATGTTAATCTTGAACCTTATTTCTTTTTCAGAATAAATAAATCTTTTCTCTTTATTCTTTTTTCTCTCCTCTTTTTCTTAAATCTATTTGGAAAACTAACTCCATTACCGCACCTTTGCTTTTCAACAACCTTTTATGCCAAAAGTAGTTCTTATTACAGGCGGTTCCTCGGGAATTGGTAAAGCCATAGGCGAATACCTTTCCGAAAAAGGCTATCAAATCTTTGGAACAAGCCGAAACCCTGAAAACAGTAAAGGTTCCACATTTCCACTTCTCAAAATGGATGTGAATGATACTGAATCCATCGAGGCTGTAATTTCTGAAATTATCAGTAAAACTGAAAAGATTGATGTTGTAATAAACAACGCTGGCGTAGGCATTACGGGCCCAATAGAAGAAACTCCCGAAAGCGAAATTAAAAAAGCGTTCCAAACCAACTTTCATGGACCTATAAACGTGATTAAAGCCGTTTTGCCACAAATGCGCACACAGGGTTTTGGGCATATTCTGAATATCACTTCCATAGCTGCATATATGGGACTTCCGTATCGAGGAATCTACTCAGCCAGTAAAGCCGCATTGGAAATTACCATTGAAGCCATGCGCATGGAAACACTACAGTTTGGTGTAAAAATGACCAATGTCGCTCCAGGCGATTTCGCAACCAACATTGCCGCTGGCCGATACCACACACCGGTATTGGAAAACTCCCCATATAAAAAAGACTACAGCAATACCTTGAAAATGATGAACGAACACGTTGATAATGGTGGAAACCCTATGGAAATGGCAAAGGCCGTGCATAAAATTATTGAAACCACAAACCCAAAAATACACTACAAAGTGGGAGCGCCATTACAGAAATTCTCCATTGTATTGAAACGTATTCTACCAGACAAGGTATATGAACGTATGCTTTTGAGGCATTATGGGTTGAAATAAGGGTGCATTTTTTAAAAATGATTTTGACCATTATTAATTTTAACGTATCTTTAAGAAGTATAATTTTTAAAACTGATGCAATCATGAAAAATTTTACTTCTTACTTCTTACTTCTTACTTCTTACTTCTTTAATATTTGTGATGTGCGATAAGGCCCACGCACAGATTCATTGCGAAATTGACACCTTGGCTTCCGCCAATAAGGAAGCATTGTATGCTCCATACAAGAGCCTGGATTATTCTTCCTATTCCTTTTGCGTAAAGTTATATGTGAACGTGATTCGCAAAAGCGATGGTACAGGTGGACAATCAGTTTCTGATGTCTACCAAGCACTTAGTTACTTAGATACCAGCTACAATCCACATAATATTTATTTTAAGTGGAGTCATCAAATTAATTATATTGATGATACATACAAATATAATAATCCATCAGGAGCAATATTCAATGTCAATAACCATACTGATGGTATCGATATCTATTTGTATGACGACTTTATACCTTTGTTAGGATTTACTGGTGGAGGGCAAGCAAATGAGCAAAAAACAGCTTTATTTGTAACGGGCTACTTTGTTGACAACAATTCGGTGGCTCTTCCATTAGTAAAAAGTCATGTACTTTCCCATGAAGTTGGGCACATACTTTTTTTATGGCATACCCATCATGGAACTGGAGAGAATACTACCGACCCCAGCGAATGCCCAGAATTGGTCAATGGTTCTAATTCTAATATCTGTGGAGACTATATCACTGATACTCCAGCGGATCCAAATATGCACTACAATGTTGATCTAGCTACCTGCACATGGCTTGGAAGTGGCATGGACGCCAATGGAGATTCTTATAAACCAGATGAACATAATATTATGTCATATACTCAACCAAAATGCATGAAATACTTTACATCCAAACAGAGTACTAGAATGAAAAACGCAATGGCAAATATTGCCCGTTTGCAACTTGTTTCTAATTATACCACCTATGGTTATCCCTGCGCTACTCCTGGTCTCAATTATTACCCAAATGCAGCAGATACCGAGCTTAATCTGGATTTGAGGGAGAAACCCGAAAACATTTATGAATATCAGTTGTATAATTACTATGGTGTTTTGGTGCTCTCGGGAGAAAGCACTAATATTCTGAAAACCCTTGATACCTCAACCCTTGATGAAGGACTTTACTTTCTTCACTTTTATGAAAACGGGGAACTTATAGTAAAACAATTGGTTATTGAACATTAAACTATATAGCCATGAGAGATTTTCTTTATATTATTTTGTTTTTATGTTTGAGTCCTTCTGTTTACTCACAGTTCACAGCCGTCCCCGACCCAA
>JAGQYZ010000478.1 GCA_020435865.1 Aequorivita sp.
GAACAGTTTATGGATTTGTATGAAAATGTAAATCCTTTTCAGCGTGAAAAAGAAGTTCACCCATTAGGCACTAATTATCGAAGTTGTCCCGAAATTGTGGGTTTTAATAATCAGTTTTTTACGTACGTTTCTTCCTATTTTGCAAATGCAAGCCACATTAAACTTTATGAAGAAGGAAACAAACAAAAGAACAACGATAAAAAAAATGGCTATGTTAAGATTGAATTTATTGAGAAACAGAATAAATCTGAAAAAGAAGAAGCATATTCAAATCTAGTTTTAGAAACAATCCACAATGTAAAGAGCAAAGGTTTTTCGGAAAGTGATATTTGTATTTTAACACGGCGAAAAGCAGATGGAATTTCACTTGGTGCTTCTTTAATGGAGCTGGGCGTGCCAGTAATTTCTTCGGAAACCTTGCTTTTACAATCCTCGCCTTTAGTACAAATACTTGTTTTTTCATTGCAGATTTGTTTATATCCAAACAATGACAAAGCCAAAATACAATTGCTGGATTTATTGCATGATCACCTAAATATTTCTGAAGAGAAACATACTTTTTTCACTAAATTTTTGAGTATTCCTGAAGAGAAATTTACAGAAATCATAAAAAAATATGGCGTTGATTTCACTTTTGAGCAAATGCGCTCAGTTTCACTTTATGAAGCTTTTGAATATTGTATTGAAAAATTCAAAATTGCAGATTATGCAGATGCATATCTTTTCGGGTTTATGGATTTGGTTTATGAGTTTGAACAACAACCGCTGGCTGATAAAATTTCGTTTTTGGACCATTGGGAAACAAAAAAAGAAAATGCATCCATTCCCGCAAGCGAAGGCACTAACGCCGTGCAATTGATGACCATTCACAAAGCTAAGGGGCTGGAATTTCCGGTGGTTATTTTTCCATTTGCCGATATTCAGTTATATGATGCAAAGTATGACAAACTTTGGTATCCATTGGAAAATGAAGACTTTAGCTTTAAAGAAGGACAAATAAATTATAAATCTGAAATTGTAAATTATGGCGAAGTCGGTGAAAAAATGTACGCTGAACATCGTAGTCAGTTGGAATTAGACAACATTAATTTGCTATACGTAACCTTAACACGTGCAATAGAAAAACTTTTTGTTTTTTCAGAAATGCCCAAGGAGCCTAAAGACGGAATACCGTTAACTTATAACCATCTTTTTATGGAATTTTTGAAACAAAAGGGAAGGTGGAATAGTGATCAAATGATTTATGAATTCGGAAAAGATTTGGAGAAAATTTCAAAGAAAAATGAAGTTATTGCTCAAATAGAGCCGCGATATCTTTCCAGCAGTCCCAATACACATGGATTGAAAATTGTTTCTTCGGAAGAAATTTTTATGGAAACAGAAACAGCTTCGGCTATTTCAGCTGGAAATTTACTTCACGATACGATGGCTCAAATATATACAGAAGCAGATGCGGAAAGAGTTTTAATGGAATTGGAAGAACGGGCAATTATTCCGAAAGAGGAATTTGACAGTTTAAATAAAACAGTTTTTCAAATCATTCAACATGCTGATTTAAAA
>JAGQYZ010000479.1:0-2080 GCA_020435865.1 Aequorivita sp.
CAATTTTAGTTTTTAGAATTTATCAACAACTTAAAAAGTTGTATTTTTAAAGTCCCTCCCCGACTTTAATTTTCAAAATTATGCTTACAAAAAACGAATTGCGTTATACGCTTGCTTTACAGCGTATTCCAAATTTAGGGGATATTTCAGCGAAAAAATTATTACGCAAAATGGGTTCTGCTGAAGAAATTTTCAAAGAGAAAAAAAGTAATCTTGCCAAAATTGATGGTATTGGACTTTTGCGTCTAAAAGATATCAATCTAAAGAAACAGTTGGAAGAAGCCGATGAAGAATTGAAATTTATTGAAGAAAACGAAATTCAATTCAGCTATTTCAAAGACAAAACCTATCCCGAAAAATTAAAACATTGTATAGACGGTCCTGTACTTTTCTTTCACCGTGGAAATATAGATTTGGCAGGAAAGAAAATAATCAGTATCGTTGGCACCCGAAAAATTACCAGTTATGGCAACGCTTTTTGCCAAAATTTAATTGAAGAACTCGCACCTTTGAACCCTGTTATTGTTTCAGGATTAGCTTACGGAGTGGATATTTGTGCACATAAGGCTGCCATAGAAAATAGGCTTCAAAATATTGCTTGTTTGGCACACGGTTTAAACCAAATGTATCCAAAAGACCATAAAAAATATATTCAAAAAATAGAGGAAAATGGTGGTTTTGTATCTGAGTTTTGGAGTAGTGATGCTTTTGATAGAAATAATTTTTTAAAACGAAACCGAATAATAGCAGGCCTTTCCGAAGCAACAATCGTAATAGAATCTGCCGAAAAAGGTGGGAGCTTGGTAACGGCAGATATTGCGAATTCATATGACCGTGAAGTCTTTGCCGTTCCCGGAAGAGCTTCTGATAGCCAAAGCCGTGGCTGCAACAATTTAATAAAACAACAAAAAGCACAGTTATTGACCAGTGCAGCAGATATAATCTATATGTTGGGCTGGGAACTAAAAGAAGCTCAAAAACCAAAACAAACCCAACTCTTTGTGGAATTAAATGATGAGGAAAAAGTAATTTTCCGTTTTTTGAAGGAAAAGGAAAAAGAACTTTTAGACATTATCGCATTAGAGTGCAGCTTTCCCGTCTATAAAACCGCAAGCATTTTGATGAATATGGAAATTAAAGGCGTTGTCCGTCCGTTACCGGGCAAATTGTTTCACTTGGTTTAATATCCAACTTTCTCCCGTACTCTCTTCAAAACGTTATTGGCAACTTTTTGAGCCTTTTCGGCACCAGTTGCCAAGGCTGCATCAATTTCTGGAAGGTTTTCCATAAAATAATTATAACGAATCCGTTCTGCAGAAAATTTTTCAATTATCAATTCAAACAAGGCTTGCTTTGAATGACCGTAGCCATAGTTTCCTGCTTCATAATTTTTCCGCATTTGTGCCACTTCTTCTTTAGCAGCAAGTATTTTGTATAATGCAAAAACATTGCAAGTATCTGGATTTTTAGGCTCTTCAAGTGGAGTACTGTCTGTTTCAATACTCATGATTTGCTTCCGCAGTTTTTTATCATCCAAAAATATATTGATGATATTTCCTTTGGATTTACTCATTTTTGCACCATCCGTTCCGGGAACGTACATGGTTTCCTCTTGTACTTTTCCCACTGGCAATACAAAGGTTTCACCCATTTGGGTGTGAAAACGGGAAGCTACATCACGTGTAATTTCTATATGTTGCATTTGATCTTTCCCCACGGGAACAATTTCAGCATCATACAAAAGTATGTCCGCAGCCATAAGCATAGGATACGTAAAAAGCCCTGCATTTACATCTTCCAAACGGTCTGCTTTGTCTTTAAATGAATGTGCCAAAGTCAATCTTTGGAACGGAAAAAAGCAACTCAAATACCATGAAAGTTCAGCAGTTTGTGGTACATCGCTTTGACGGTAAAAAACCGCACGATTAATATCTAACCCAAACGCCAACCAAGTTGCGGCAACACTATACGTATTTGTGCGAAGTGTTTCCGCATTTTTAATTTGCGTCAATGAGTGCATATCTGCAATAAATAGAAAGGAATCATTTTTTGGATCATTTGCCATTTCAATAGCTGGAAC
>JAGQYZ010000479.1:2162-5064 GCA_020435865.1 Aequorivita sp.
AGCAAAGGTACTTTTTTTGATTTATTCACATTGTTCAAATTAGTACTTTTGAAACTTAATGAATATTCTTAAACAAATATTTGCGGCGTTTTACCGTATTTGGTTCTTTTTGATTGTGGCTTTGGCTACTATCCTGTTATTTCCTTTTTTATTGATCAGCATTCTAAAGCATTCTTGGTATCCCTTTTTTTTCAAGGTTGCACGAACATGGTCTGCGTTTATTATTTATGGAATTGGCTGTTATCCTATCATAAAACGCGATATAAATTATGAAAAGGGCAAAAGCTATATGTTTGTCGCTAACCACACCTCTATGTCTGATATTATGTTGATGTTTTATGCAACAAAAAATCCATTTGTTTTTGTTGGGAAAAAAGAATTGGCAAAGATTCCCTTGTTTGGATATATCTATAAACGCACCTGTATTTTGGTAGATCGAGGAAACACAAAAAGCCGTGTTGAAGCTTTCCGAAGAGCAGAAATTCGCTTGAATGAAGGTTTAAGCGTTTGCATTTTTCCCGAAGGCGGTGTCCCTGAAGATCTTTCACTTTTGTTGGATGAATTTAAAGATGGCGCTTTTCGGCTTTCCATTGAACATCAAATTCCCATTGCGCCAATGACCTTTCACGATAACAAAAAACGCTTTCCGTATTCTTTCTTTATTGGTGGTCCTGGTAAAATGCGGGTAAAAGCTCATAAACTTATACCTACAGTGAATCTAACAATAGGAAACCGCAAAGAATTGAAGAAAGAAACAAGGGAAGTAATTCTGAATGAATTGCTGAATCCAACTGTTTAAGATATTTCATAGAAATACAGAAATAAAAAACCGTCCTATGGCGAAGAACGGTTTTTTGCAATCATTTTGTTTGAAGTAAATCAAACACATCCAACTAAAAAACTAACCTAAAACTTGAAACTCAATCCACTGTAAACACCCAAATAATATGGTTTGAAATTTACAGAAGAATCGGTATAAGGGTTGAGCTGGTATTTAAACATTGGCTCAATATTAAACGTGAATTTTTTGGACAGCTTGTAGTCCAGTCCCAGCCCGACGTTAGTTGAAAAACTTACTGTAGAAAGATTGTTGGCGTCTCCCAGCACAGTATTAAAATTATCTGCTTTCACTGAAATTTCATTATTTCCTAAAAACAAAGTACTTACTCCACCAATCACATTTACGCCAAGCTTAGTGTTCAGTAAGGCATATTTTAATTCTAAAGGCACTTCGTAATAGTTAATATTTTGGATAAGTCTTGCATCACCCTGAGTTGATTTTGGCATAATGTCACCAAAACCATTGGAGGAATTTGCATTTGCTAAGGACCCCTTATCGAGCACAGTTATAACAATGTCTCTACCCCCATAATCAACAGAGCGCAGTGCGTACGCCACTGGGCCAGTGCCCACTTCAATACCAGAAGTGCTATAGCTTAAATCTACATTATTTACCCCGGTACGGACGCTTAATCGTTTGTTTAAAGCATAACTCACTTGTACTCCGTAGCTCATATTTACATCTCCCTTTTGGGGGTTGTCAGCAAATGTTGGGTCAATGGACGAACCGTTACCAAGACTACTGTAATAAACCGGAGCTATATTTGGAGCTACATTCCAGCGGTGTTCGGGTTTTTCTTTCTTTTTCTTTTCAACAACAGTTTCTTCTTTAGCTTCTGCAATGGCATCAAAGATTGATTTTTTATTGTTTGATTCTTGTGCTGTTTCTTCCTCGGTTTTTACAAAGTTTTTTTCTGAATTGATTTTTTCTGAATTTTCGTTAACAACAATTCCATCTTTTTTAGTGTCGAAAATGGCTTTATCCTTATTAATAAAACTTTCGTTTGTTTCTTTTTGGTTTTTGTCAGTTTTGAGCTTATCAGAACTATTTTTTGAAAACGCAATTCCTTCGTTCATTTCATTTTTAGAAGTATTCTTTTCAATCAAATCTTTCTTTTGATTATTTTTTGATTTTGAAGCGTTCTTTTCTGAATTGTTGGAAGCTATCACCGTATTGGTTGCTTTTTCAGAAGAATTTTTGAAAAGATTATTAGAGGATTTTGTTTCACTTTTATTTTTTGAAGAATTATCCTCGGAAACATCTGAATCTTTTGTGGCGTCATTTTGAAGCATTTTATCCTCAGAAGCTACTTGTAAATCATTTGCCTGTTTTTCAATTTCAGATTTATTTTCTTGAAGTTGTTTTTCGGTTTGCTTACTATTTTCATTTGTAATTTCAGGTGAAGCAATAGTATTGGAAGAATTATAAAGTGAATTACCTACGGTCAATAATAATGCAAGCAACGCAGCAACACCGCTAAGTTTTATCCATAATGGAATAACTTTACGTTCTTTTTTCTCCTTTTTAAGCTCCGCTTTAATATTTTCCCAAACGCGTGGCGAAGGATCAGCTTCAAAATTTTTGAAACCTTCGTTAAAAATGTTGTCTATGTTTTTCTTTTCTTTCATGCTTACCCTTTTAAAAGGGAACTATTTTTAAAAACCCCTACCCAGAAGCAGGGGAGTTCTATTCAATCTAAACAATTCACAATGCTTTAAGTGTTATAGTTTGTAGCATTATATTCTTCAATCTTATTTTTTAAAATCATTCTGGCACGTGCCAGATTTGATTTAGACGTTCCATCGCTGATTCCTAACATTTCTGCTATCTCTTTGTGCTGATAGCCGTCCATCACATACATACTGAAAACCAATCTGTATCTATCCGGAAGTTCCTGTACAATTTTAAGTAAAAAATCCAACGGAATATCCTCGCTTTCAATTTCTACCTCAGCTTCGTCTTCAATCTGTCCTTCATCAACAATTTCAAAGGTGCGTTGTTTCCTATATTTTTGAAGCACAGTGTTCACGGTCACCCGTTTCATCCAGCCTTCAAAAGAAC
>JAGQYZ010000480.1:0-2259 GCA_020435865.1 Aequorivita sp.
TTATTATTTTTAATTTAATAAATTATTCTTTCTAATCAATATTATACCTGAAGTCAAAAACCAAAGCATTGTTAAGGGACCGCCTATCTGAGATAATCTAAAAATTGGAAAAAAGACTGAAATAATTCCTAAAAATATCAAACTTCCATTAAAAAAAGCCCAATAACAAACCCACTTAGGAAGTATACCCGCTTTTAAAGCAGCCCATGCCATAAAGGAATTACCAATAACAATGATAAACAATGGTCCTATGGCGAAATTTATAGTCATATAATGGTGCATTTTAAATGCAGCCAATACTTGAATTTGATTTATCATTTCAGGAGTAGTAGTAGAAAACGAAAGGAGTTCGTTTACAAAACTAAAATGTGAAACAAATGTTGAAACAGCTATAGGAACTCCTATTAAATACCCTACTAAGGCTAGACTTTTTTGCCATGTTTTCTCTTCTATCTTTTGGTAAAGAACAATACCAAAAACCAGCATACAAGAAAACCCAATGATTGGTAAAATGGGTATTAGTTTAACCAATTGCGGAGACTCATTAAGGTGTTGCAGCCAAGGCTCAATTGATTTACCATCAAAAACTTCAGGTGTAAACAATATTCCTTTAATTTGAGATATCAATGCGAACGAAAGGACGCATAATCCAGCAACTATTCCTGCAATTCCACCTAACTTTAATAAATGTGAGTTGATTGTGTTGTTTGATTCCATAGTTTTAAGTATTAGATTCACTTAATTTTTTCTACAAGTATCTGATTTAATGTATTTTAGGCTCCTAATGTAGCAAATAAAAACCAAATAGACACAAGCAGCAAGAATTTGTGTTTGCGATAGTTTTCTTTCTATTGGCGTTGCACTAAAGCTACCAATAGGTCCACTAAGTTTTCATTTTGCATTTTTAGCAGCAATCCATTTACTCAAATACTTTGTGCTTTGCAAAGTGTGGTGTTGAAGTATTTGCCCAAGGAAGTTTTTTTGTCGGTGGTTCTCAAGGTTTGCTGTAAGCGTGTTGATGTAGGTTTTAAAATCTTTAGAAAAGTTTGATTTAAAAAAACGGTTTTCAATGATATTGAAGCCGTTTTGCCTTGCTTTGTTCCAAAGGTTTTTTTCGGAATATAATTTAAGAGAAGCATGTATAAATTCTGCTTTTGAAGTAGTAATCGTTCCGCTAAAAGGAAAATTTCCACACATTCCCTCCGCGCCAATCTCAGTGGTTACCGTTGGCAAACCACAACGCATGGCGTCTAAAAGCTTTCCTTTTAAGCCTGCACCAAAACGAAGTGGGGCCAGCTGCAAGCGGTAAGATTTCATTACGGCTTCCACATTTTCTGCCCAACCCTTGATGATGAAACCTTCCTTAACATTATTAAGCTGAAGTATTTGCTGTGGCGCATAGGCACCATAAATGTGAAGTTCTGCTTCGGGAATTTGCTTTTTTATTTCGGCCCAAATTTCCTTTAATTGCAACACCGAATCTACGTTGGGTGCGTGCATCAAGTTACCAATGGCGAGAAAGTTTTGACGTTCTTCAAAAACAGGAAGATTATGTTCATCTGAAATGCTTTCCACCAAAAAAGGCAGATAATAAAGTTGGTCTGAAGCTATTTTAAAAGTGTCTTGAAGCAGTTCCATTTCATATTCCGAAATGATCAGTGATAAGTCGCAACGTAAAATACTAGCCAGTTCGCGTTTCGCAGTTTCGCTAAAGAGATTTGCTTCGGAAACGGGTTTGTTATTTTTCACTGCCTCTTCCCTAGCCTTTCGCAGAAAATGTAAATCTTCCGTGTCAAGAATCTTTAATGCATCTGGACATTTTTCAGAAACGCGCCACCCGAACTGTTCTTCAGTAATGTAACGGTCAAAAATGACAATTTCAGGAGCAAGCTCTTTTATAAAATCATCAAAACTGGAATCGTTTAGCAAAATATTTTTCACCAAAATTCCCTTGCTTTCAAGATCAAACGTTTTCACTGAAATTGCAGCGGTGCTTGCAAAAGTGATTTTATAATTTTCTTCCTGAAATAATTCAACCAACTGCATCATCCTGCTTCCTGCCGCAGTAGTACTGGGTTCAGGAAATGTATGGCCAATTATGAGCAGTTTTTTCAAAACATAAAGGTTTACGCTTTAACAACTTCTGCATACAAATCAAAATCTTCCGCAGCGGTGATTTTAACGTTGAAGAATTCACCTGTGCGTAAATAATCATCTTCCACATTTATCAGTACTTCGTTATCAACATCAGGGCTGTCA